>NZ_JBQTHF010000042.1:0-66334 GCF_052390155.1 Actinokineospora sp.
CCGCGGCCCTGCCCAATGACAGTTCGCTGTTGTACCGCGCTCGTCTTGAGCAAGCTTATGGTCGACTCCTCGTTCGTCGGCCTGGAACGCGGCGCGCGGGAATCGACTGGCTTCGGACAGCCCAAGAGCGTTACGCGGCCATGGGGGCGCGCCCGTTTCTGGAGACCTGCTCCAAAGAACTGAGTGCGCGCGGCATGCACGTTGATTCGCAACCCGCAGATCCGTTGTCCGGGTTGACCGACCGTGAACGCGAGGTGGTTACTCTCATTTCGCGTGGGTTTCCCTACCGGTCGGCCGCAAAGGAACTGTACGTCAGTGTCAAGACCATCGAGTACCACATCGGTAACGCGTATGCCAAACTCGGTATCTCCAATCGTACAGACCTGGTCAAGAAGCTTGCCGCTGCCGAGGGGACTAGGTCAGGAGGATGAACGCCCCGGTGTGGTCCTTTCGGGCAGTCTCGGGCGCCTCGTGTCAATGCGGTCCTGCCTAGTCCCCTGCCCACTCGGTCCGCAACGCTGATTTCGCCGGGCGATAGTCTCAGCGAGTCGTCTCGACGAGAGCGGTCCAAGTCCTACTTCACAGTGACTCGCGACGCGGAGTAGGAAGCCAACGTGAAAAATATCGGTAGCAGGTCATTCCATCGGTTTGAGCGGCGGTTGTGCGTAGCCCTTGAGCATCGGGCCAACGGGCCCGTCGTTGAGCACGCATTCACCGCTGATCGGTTCGGAGATCCCGCACCCGGATTTCGGATTGCCCCACCGGCTTGTGATATTGAGCCAGGACAGCGATCCAGAATAGGTTCCCCGCGGCTGCCAGGTGAACGGGACAAGCGCCGAGTGGGTGTCCCACAGGATACCGACCCCGGTCTCGTCGGTGAGCTTGGCGCCGTTGGGGAGTTCGCGATACGTGTTGACCCCGACGCCCGGGTAGGAACCGTGTGACCCCTTCGCCGAATAGACGTCCGGGCGCCAATCGGCCAGCCGAACGTACTTGTCGCCAAAGGTGAACTCCTGCCCATCGGCGTGTTGACTGTAGTAGATCTTCGCGGGCCGATTTCCGATGAATCTGAGGGTGACGTGCTCCCAGTCGCCGACGTGGTTGCCGAAGGTGCTGTAGCCGCCGAGGCAGCCTGCGGGCGACATCAATCCGATACAGACGCGCTTGCCGTTGTTGTAGGGATAGAACATCCAGTAGATGATGTCCGTGACATCGGTGGGAACGCCGTTGTCGGTGCGGTGGATCACTTCGGCGTAGGCGCTGACGGCGGTTGAATTCGGCCGCACTCCGTCCAGGAAAGCTGGTTCGGTACAGGAGTCGCAACCGAGTGCCTGGTTGGTGACCAAGTAGCCGTTGGATTCATGCACGTTGTCGAGAAAGGACTCGACCGGCGACGGGAAGTAATACTCGGCAGGGTGCAGCCACACGCGGGGGGCGAACGCGCGGGCGGTAGCGACGGTGACGGCCGCTCCAGACAGAGCGCGCATCCCGGTGAGCGTCTTGTTGATCACTCGGTAGCGCTGAGCGCCACCGCTGTCGCCATGGCCCTGGCGAGCGATGAAAGTCGACGGGGACAGACCGCGATGGTCCGCTGGGTTGGATTGCCAGAGACTGACGTCGTCGTTAGCGCCGGATCCGCTGTCGTCCCATTCCTTGCCGGGGGCACCGGGTAAGGTATAGGTGGACTTGAGACAGCGAACAGCGTCGGTCGACGGTGGCGTGGAGTATCTGGGATTCGCGATACTGCCAAGGCAACTGTAGCCCTGCGGTGGTATCGGTTCCCACAATGATACGTCGTGGTCACCGCCGGAGCCTTTGTCGTCCCAGATCCAGCGGTAACCGACCGGACGGGCGAGGAAGTCGGCCTCTTCGCGTACCAGAAAAGTGTTGGACGGCGGCCCGAACCCTTTCATGACAATGTCGCCCAGTGCGCGGTAGCCGGGGTGACGGCCTACGTTCGGACGCCAGATGGATATGTCGTCGTCGGCGCCACTCGCTCGATCGTCCCAGATTCTGGTGAACTGGTCGGTGGGCTGCAAAGATAAGAACTCCGGTCCACCGGTCGGACCGGACGGACTGGCGAATGATGTCGACGGTAGGACCGCCATCGCCAGTGTCAGCGTCAATACCGGGGTGAATTTTCGTTTCATTGATCTAGGCTGACATGGTGGATCGGTGTCGTCAATACGACCAGAGGGGAAGACCCGCCTGGCAGCACCAGGCGGGCCGAACCCGTGCGGCACGCGCTACCTGACCAATTTGTTGTATTCCGCGAGAGTAAGCTTGCCATCCGTGTTCTCATCAGCCCATTTGACCATTGCATCGATATTCGCTTCGCTGACCTTGGGATCGTCTTTCATCGACTTCTTCAGCTCGGCGACGGTAATGAATCCGTCATTGTCGGTGTCAATTTCATTGAAGTCAGTCTCGACTTCCTTGGCCCTTTCGTCGACGCTCATGAGCTTTCCCTCCGTACTCTGTCGGCCCCCATCGTGGAGGTCGGGAAACTTTTGTACAAAAAACCATTCGACTACTTCTGGGACGTGATTGACGTCACGAATCAGTGCGCTCGGATCATGACACACGAAGTTCGTTCACGCTACCTAGGGGATGATCAAGGTCTGTCATGATCACTTGGTCCGACGCGGTTGACCAGGGGTTTGACCTGGTCCTGAAGCCGTTTATCGACTGTGTTGTGCCCGTCGGTGCCTTTTCGGGCACCTGCGTCTGCTCGAATTCGTGGCCGGATTGCCCCCTGGTTCGTCGGCTCGCCAGGGCTGATGGTGCCGACATCGAGGAAAATCCGCGCTTGGTGGCATTCCTCACCTGCCCGGTCAAGTAATTGATCAAGACAAGATTCCCGATGCGGACGGTGCAGTGAAGACCACGAAGTGATCTGTCTCCGCGCCGAATCATTGAGTGCATGCTGGATCGGCGGGAGCAAAGGAGGGGTGGTGGACAAGCGATCGCTCGTATCCAGGCGATGGAGCATTCGGCTTCGTTGCCATGCTCGTCGTGGGCATGCCCGCCTTTGTCTCGGACCCGGTCGAACCGGTGTCGGCGCAGGTGGACCTCGGCCGCGTCGAACGGCTGTCGGTCACGGATGCCGGCGTGGAGGGGTCGATGCCAGGTCATCGAACGCCCAGGCCGGGCTCCACCCCGCGGACCGTGCACCGACCCCGGGATCACGTCAGTGCGCCGGAACTTGCACCCAGGCCACGACCGTGCCGTCGTCTTCGGCGCCGCGCTCAACCCGACAGCGGCTCGCCTGGGTAGAAGCCCAGGACGTCGCGAATCGGGTCGACTGGCGATCCGAGTTGCTCGGCGGCTCCGAACAGTGGTCATGCGACTTGACGACCGACTGCGGGCGATGGTGATGCACGCCTCCGCGCGCTGGACGGTGCGTTACGGGGAGAATCTGCGCTTCGCCGGGTCGGACCTGCCGAAACCTCGGGTGCACCGGGTCGCCACCCGGCACGGCCGGGTCCCGGTGCACGTCTACCGTCCCCCCGGCCTGGGCGACGGGGCGCCCGCCTACGTGCACTTCCACGGCGGCGCGTGGCTGATGCGCTATCCCCAGATGGACGACTGGTGGTGTCGCTATCTCGCGGCCACCGCCCGCGTGGTGGTGCTCAACGTCGACTTCCGCGCCGGCCCCTACGTCGCCTATCCGGTGGCTCAACACCAGTGTCACGACGTCGCGGCCTGGGCGGCGGGCGGCGGCGCGGAGCTGTGCCTGGACGGCGACCGGATCGCGGTCGGCGGGTTCTCCTCCGGCGGCGGGCTGGCCGCCTCGGTCTGCCTGCAGGCGCGCGACGCCGGGTCGTTTCGGGCGGTGTTGCAGGTGCTGGGGGTGCCCGCGCTCGACCTCGCCTCGGAACTGCCGCCCGGCCGGGGAATGATCTCCCCCGCGCTGCGCCACCTGGTCCGACGCGTCTACTTCCCCGACCCGGCGACCCGAGCGCAGCCCTATGCCTCGCCGGTGCTCGCTCCTGATCTGTCCGGGTTGCCGCCCGCGGTCGTGCTCACCGCGGGACGGGACACCCTGCGGCGCGACGGGGAGCTCTACGTGACCCGGTTGCGTGAGGCCGGTGTCGAGGTCGTGCACGATCTGACACCCCACAGCGACCACTACTTCCTCAGCGAGGACCCGATCCGGGCGCGCACCACGATGGCGATGGTCGCGGACACCCTCACCCGCGCCATGGCATAGCCGTCAGCCGTTCCGCCGCCAAGGGGCCGAGACTCCGGTACGTCCAGGGTCCGAAGGGTGATAACACCCGCTCTCAGGGTTGGTCCGTGCGGAATCTGTCGAGTACCCGGCGCTCCCGTTTCGTCGGTCGCCCGGTTCCTCGGTCGCGGCGGGCGACGGGCGTGGCTGTCTCCGGGGGAGGGGCGGGTGTCCGGTCGATGAAACAGGTGGCGGCGTCGGTCTGCCCGACCCGTTTCTGGATCACCCGCACCACTTCGACGACGCGGACCGTGCCGCCGACGCGGGCGCGCACCTCGTCGCCGGGGGACACCGTTGTCGCGGGTTTGGCGGGTCGGTCGTTGACGCGCACATGTCCGCCCCGGCAGGCCGCGACGGCGTCCGGTCGGGTCTTGGTCAGCCGGATCGCCCACAGCCAGCGATCCACACGGGTGGACTCCACAGTGGTACATGATGCCTTCCCGGCTCGCCAGTCCGCGGCGGCGGTCGACGCCGTGAAAGAGCCGGATATCCGCCGTGGTTTGCGAATGCTCCGGTTCCGGGCCGGATCGGAACCCGCCGCGGTCGGTGCCGCTCTGAGCACCGACCGAGTCCCCCGACCGCAGAGGACGCACGATGACCGGATTCCAGGTCGACCCGGACGCGCTCACCGAACTGTCCGAGTTGATCGCCCGCGGCCATGATGATCTCAGCGCCGCGGAGACGTACGCGTACCAGGTCGAGTGGTTGGACCCGTATACCGGAATCCTGGAACCGTTGCAGCCCAGGGTCCAGGCCGCCTTCGAGGCGCTCGCGCACTACACGACCAGGGCGGCCTCGATCACCGATCTCGCCGCGCAGGCTGTCGGCGCCGCCGCCACCAAGTACGCGAGCGTCGACTCCGGGAACGCGGCGATCCTCGACTTCCAGGTGCCTGCCCAACCCGCGGTTCCGCTTTCCGAACTGGGTCCGTTCTCGCACCACGGATACGAGGACGTGACGGCGCCGCCGCGGCGGCACCTCGTCGAAGCGCCCGGCTACGCCGAGATGGAGTGGAAGTACGCGCTCGAAAGTGACCTGCTCAGCGTCAGCGGCGCGGTCCGCGAGGTCGTTCGGCGGGCATTCGACATCGACATCTTCGAGCCGCTGCTCGGGGTGGCGGCCGGGGACTGGCGGGAGGTGCGCCGGACCGCCGACCGGTGCGTCTTCGTCGGCCGCTGCTGCGCCGATGTCGCCGAGAACCTCGACGCGGGCAGGCGGTCCTCCGCGTCCGACTGGCAGGGAAACGCCGCCGACGGGGCGCACGCCCATCTCGCCGCACTGGCCGCGGGGGTGGCCAGTACGCAGGTCTTCGGCGAGTACCTCGGCGATCAGTTGACGCAGCTCGCCGAGGGCGCTTTCGGTTTCTACCAAGCGATTTCCGGGATTCTGGCGGACCTGCTCGACATCGCCATCGACGTGGCGATCGCGGCGGGCGCCGCGGCCGCGGTGTCGTGGGTGCCGGGTCTCAACCTCGTGGCGGCAGGCTCGGCGGTGGGCTACGCGGCGTACAAGATCGGGAAAATCGGCGAACTGGCGGCGGATGTCTACCGCTACTACGAGGATCTGTCCGCGTTGATCCAGACGATCCAAGCCGGGATGGACATCCTCGGCGGCGGCCAGGTGGCCGCCCAGGGCACCGCCGCGTTGACCGTGCCCGGCGTGGATCTGGCCCCGCTGCCCGACGAGCCCTACGTCTTCCCGCTGTCATGACCGGTCACGACAGGTCGCGGGCGGGCGCCGAGCGGGAGCTGCGCCGTCGCATGCTCGACGACGCGGTGTCCCATGTGGACGATCCGGTGACCCGTGAGCGGCTGATCGCGTTGCGGGACGGGAAGATCAGTGGCCGCGAGTACGTGGCCGGTCTGACCGAAGGGTCGCCGGGGCGGACGGCCGTGCAGTCGTTCCTGCGGGATTTCATGGCGCTGCCGGAGGATCAGCGCGCGGCGCTGGCGGCGGCGCACGAGCGCCGACTCGACGAGATCGTGCGGGAGTCGGCCCAGCGGCCCGACACGACCGACCCGGAGACAGCGACGGACATTCTCCGGGACGCATGGTGACCGCGACCCCGTCGCCGCCCTAGTCGGTGTGCCAGAGGTCGACGCTGTGTGCTCGATCAGGGTGTTGACGCTGGTCAGGACGTCGGTGGCGGGCAGGGCGGGCAGCCGCCGACCGTCTCGCAGCCGAAGCGCCACCTGGTCGTCGGCGGCCTCGTTGGCGCCGATCACGGCCTGGTACGGCACGAGCCGGGCGGCCCGGATGCGGGCGCCCAGCGACCCGTGGTCCGGCCCGACGACCTCCGCGCGCAGCCCGCGGTCGACGCACGCCCGCTGGAATTCGGCGGCCGGGGCAATTCGGCGTCGGAGATCGGGAGCACGGCGAGCTGGGTGGGCGCGAGCCGGCCGGGGAAGGCCCCGCCGCGCAGTTCGATGAGGTGCGCGACGGCCCGCTCCACGCTGCCGATGATGCTGCGGTGGACCATGACCGGCCGGTGTTTGGCCCCGTCTGCGCCGATGTAGTGCAAATCGAACTGCTCCGGCTGGTGGAAGTCGATCTGCGGTCGACAGGGTGGACTCGCGGCCCGCGCTGTCGGCGATCTGGACGTCGATCTTGGGGCCGTAGAACGCCGCCTCGCCATCGACGGCCTCGTAGGCCACCCCTGAACTGTCGAGGACTTCGATCAACTCGGCGCGGTACATGCCGCCCAGTTCGGCCGGCCGCAGCGGCAGTTCGCGGTAGCTGTGGGCGCGGGAGCGGTAGATCAGCGCGTGGTGGGGGCACAGGCTCGGCCGCAGGACGACCTGCTCGCCCACAGGCCAAGTTCGCGGTGATCGTGCATCGCGGGTCTCCTCGCGGACTTTCGAGGCGGGTGACGACACCGCGAAGCCCCGGGGCACTCGCCCGGGGCTTGTCGACAAAGGCAACTGTCAGCGCGCCGGGACACTCTCCGGCGTCGTCGTCCGACCAGCGCGCTGCATGCCGGGACCGTAGCAGTGGTGCCGCTCCCGCCGCGTCCGATTTTACCCGGCTCGTTCGGAAATGGCCTGGTCAGGGCGGGGTCGGTGGTCGAGCTTCCGGCGGATCTGGGCGAGGATCGTCGGTCCGAGGAAGTCGATGTGGACCAGGATGCGCCCGGGTACGGCGGCGAGTTCCTCCACGGTGCCGATGCCGACGCTGTTCAGCAGATTGGCCGCGCGCGTGCTCAGCGCCATGGTGTCCAGCGGGGTCGTCGCGGCAGGCGCGGCGTGCGGGCGCCAGGTGGGCTGCTCGCCCGCGGTGAGCGCGCGGGCCACGGTCGCGGCGAGCGGCCGGTGCCCGGTGACGAGGATGGTGCGCGCGCCGGTCCGGGCGAGCAGGACGCGCGGGCCCGGGACGCCGTGGGGCGCGCGGGGATCGACGACGGTGGCCGCGGCGGCGGTGCCGTGCGCGAACCGGTCGAGGACGGTCCGCAGAGCCACGCCCAGGGTGCGGTGGTCGGTGCCTGCCCGGCGGTGCCTGTCCGGGCTCGGGTGCAGGATCACCTGGTAGCCGTCCGGGGCGGGCGAGAGTCGTTGGCGTGTCACGGTGATCATCCCTATCGTGTGCTAGCCGTCTTGCTATATGACAGTGTTTAATCCACAACGTCAACTCGAACATGTTCATACAATCGGGTGATGTTTACCGTGTTGTACCCGGTGACACGAGAAGGTGGGCACTGTGAACGACTCAGGACTCCCCAGCGCACTCCAGTCCGCGGGCCCGGTGCTGTACCGGCGCATGATCACGTCGTCGCTGCGGCGATGGCGCGACGAGGCCGGGCTGACCCAGGCCGAGGCCGCCCGGCGGCTGGACCGCACCGTCAGCCACATCAGCAATATCGAGACCGACCGGCTGCCGCCCACGAGCGATCTCGAACTGCTGCTCACCATGTACGGCAAGCAGGACCGCATCCAGTACATGCGCGAGCTGCTGTCGGCGGCCAAGCGGACGAAGAACTGGTGGACATCGCCGTCCGGCGCCGTGCCCGGCTGGTTCGGCCTCTATCTCGGCCTGGAGTCCGGCGCCGCCGGGCTGTCCAGCTTCGACAGCACCGTGGTGCCCAGTCTGCTCCAGACCCGCGACTACGCCGAGGCCGTGCTCCGCGGCGACCCGGCTCTCACCGACGAGCAGGTCCAGGAATCGCTGGAGGTGCGCATGCGGCGCCAGCAGATCCTCGACCGCGTGGACAACCCGCTGCACCTCGGTGTCGTGTTGGACGAGTCGGTGCTCTACCGCATTCGCGGCGACGCCGAGACGATGCGTGCCCAGTTCGAGCACCTGCTCACCATGTCCGAGCGGCCGCGGATCGACATCCAGGTGCTGCCGTTCGACGCGGGCTCGACGCCGGTCAAGAACGGTGGCACGTTCACCTTGATGACCTTCCCGCCCGAGATGGAGCACGACCCCGGCCTGGTCTACGTCGAGATGCTGACCAGCGCGACGTACCTGGAGCGGCCCGAAGACCTCGGCGAGTACCAGCGGGTGCTGGACAGACTGCGCACGCTGGCCGCCGATCCGAAGACCTCGCGCCAGCTCATCGAGCGGGCGATGAAGAAGTAATCCGGGTGGACTTCTCAGGCGGCTCACAGCCATTCCACGGGTTGAGCCCGTTGACTGGTGTCACCGGCCCTTGGTGACCGGTGCGGCCCGCCCGAGGAGGCCACGTCATGCACACCAACGCCATCCCGATACCCCACTCCGTCGCCATCATGTCGGAGTCGTGCAGCGGGCGCGGTCCGCGGTCGATCAACGCCGACGCCGTCGCCACCGCGACTGACCCGGTCACCGGCCGCGCGGCCTTCGCGGTCGCCGACGGGATCGGCGACCACCTGCTCGCCGCGCGGGCCGCGCGCACCGTCGCGACGGTCGCGGCGCGGGTCGGCGCCCGGGCGGGCGCACGGGCCGCGATCCTTGCCGCGCAACAGGAACTGCTGCGCGAGTTCGCCCAGCCCGCCGCGGACAGCGTGCTCGTCGTGGCGGTACTGCCGGTGGACGACGGACCGTGCGACATCGCCTGGGTTGGCGACTGCCGTGCGTACCGGTGGAACGGCAGGGTGCTCCACCAGGTCACCGCCGACCACACCCTCGCCGAGTACCTGCGGGCGTGCGGGCAGTCCGCCACGCCGCGGATGGAGCACGTGGTGACCACATCGGTGCGCACGGTCCGCCCGGCAGGCATCGGCCAGGCGGGCACCGGGTCCGTCGGTCGGCTGCTGCTGAGTACCGACGGGGTGCACAAGACGCTCGGGATGATCGGGATCAAGACGGTCCTCGCCGACGAACAGGCTGTCGGCCACGCCGCCGAGACCCTGGTGGACACCGCCCACCGCTTGGGCGGCAGGGATAACGCCACCGCACTCGTGGTGGACCGACTCGCGCCCGGGGCGTAGCGGAGTCGGCGGAGCAGGGCGCGCGGGTATGGCCGACTTGGGGCGCGGCCACCGGTCGACGCTCTGGCCGGTGTTGCGCGGCAAATGTTCGGCGCGCGGTCTCGATGTCGATCGGACTGTCCAAATTGGACTAGTTGGGCTTTCCGACCCCTGGTGTCAGCGGGTAGTCGTCCCTGGGTTGGTCGCTGGTCGACCAGATGTGGGCCGGTGTGTCGCGGCAGTGCGCGGGCCAGGTCGCGGTTCATCGCCTACTGTCGGAATCGGAACCAGTCGTACCCGCCGGAAGGGCACAAGCATGATCACCGTAGGACTCGTCGTGAAGTTGACCGCCAAGCCGGACACCGTGGACGAGGTCGCCGCGTTTCTCACCGACGCGGTCGCGCTGGCCAACGAGGAGCCCGGCACGCCGGTGTGGCTCGCGCTGCGCACCGACGAGACGACGTTCTGGATCGTCGACGCGTTCCCCGGTGAGGCGGAGCGCCAGGCGCACCTGTCCGGGCCGATCGCAGCCGCGCTGATGGCCAACGCGGACCGTCTGCTGAGCGCGCCGCCGGAGATCAACCCGGCCGAGGTACTGGCCGCCAAGTAGCCGCCCCGCCGCCCGCCCCGGCGTCAGGGGCGGGCGGGCGACCGGTCGCGCAGCAGGGTCTCGCCCTTGATCAGCCAGGCCACGCCGAAGGCGAGGATCGCGACGGTTTCCAGCCACAGCGCGGGACGCAGGTCCCGGGTCGCGGCGTCGAAGAACCAGGCGAGCACCGCGATGAGGGCCAGGCACACCAGCATGATCACCCCGCAGGCGAGGTAGACCTGGTTGCGCTGGATCTTGCGCGGGCCGGGGTGCTCTTGGTCGGTCTTGCGGAACAGGACCAGGCAGAAGTACGCGAGGGTCAGGAAGAACGCCGCCGCGAACACGATGTGCAGGACGCCGATCACCTGCTCGGCCTGCGTCGGGTTCTCGGGCCTGGTCGGGAACAGGGCCGCGCCGACCGCCGCGACCGCGGCGACGTTGCCCGCGACGTCGTCGACGCGCCCGTATCCGCGGTAGGACAGCAGGAACACGCCGATCGCGCACATGGTGCCGACGTAGACGTCGCGCAGGTCGCTGTAGTAGTAGCCGCTGATCGAGTTGAGCAGGCCGCCGCCCGCGAGCAGGGTGCCGGTGATCAGCACCACCGGCAGCGCCATGCCGAGCAGGCCGACGGCGCGGCGCAGGAACAGGTACGAGTGAACGAGTGTCATGGTCGCCTTCGGTCCGGCGGTCGGGGTGCGGGGCAAACCGTAGCGCCCGATTGTCGGTGCCGCGTGCGAACATATGTTCGTGTCAGCCCGGGCGACGATCCTGCATGCCGACCTCGACGCGTTCTACGCGTCGGTCGAGCAGCGCGACAAACCCTGGCTGCGCGGACGGCCGGTGATCGTGGGCGGGGGAGTGGTGCTCGCGGCCAGCTACGAGGCGAAGTCCCGCGGCGTGCGCACCGCGATGGGCGGCGCCGAGGCGCGCCGTCTCTGTCCACACGCGACGGTGGTGGCGCCGCGGATGTCGGCGTACGCCGAGGCGAGCAAGGCGGTGTTCGAGGTCTTCCGCGACACCACGCCGCTGGTCGAGGGGCTGTCGATCGACGAGGCGTTCCTGGAGGTCGCGGGCCTGTGGCGGATCGCGGGGACGCCCGCGGAGATCGCCGCCCGGCTGCGCGCCGACGTGCTGAGCCGGGTCGGGCTGCCGATCACGGTCGGTGTGGCGCGCACCAAGTTCCTCGCCAAGGTGGCCAGCGCGGTCGCCAAGCCGGACGGGCTGCTGGTGGTGGCGCCGGAGGCGGAGTTGGCGTTCCTGCACCCGCTCCCGGTCGAGCGGCTCTGGGGCGTGGGGCGGGTGACCTCGGCCAAGCTGCGCGACCTGGGGATCAAGACGGTCGGCGAGGTGTCCGAGTTGACCGAGTCGACGCTGGTGTCGCTGCTGGGCCGGGCCGCCGGACGCCACTTGCACGCCTTGGCGCACAACCGCGACCCGCGCCAGGTGCGGGTCGGTCGCCGTCGCCGGTCGATCGGGTCGCAGCGCGCCCTCGGCCGCGCGCCGCGCACCCCCGCCGACCTCGACGCCACCGTCGTCGCCATCGCCGACCGGCTCGCCCGCAGGCTGCGCGGCGCCCACCGGGTCTGCCGCACCGTGACGCTGCGCCTGCGCTTCGCCGACTACACCCGAGCGACCCGGTCGCACACCCTGGCCGAGGCCACCGGCGACACCGACCAGATCATGGCGGCCGCCCGCACCCTGCTGCGCTCGGCCCTGCCGCTGATCCGCGACAACGGGATCACCCTGATCGGCTTGACGTTGGCCAACCTCGGCAACGACGACGCCGTCCAACTCGCGTTCCACTTCGACACGCCGGACACCGGGTGTCTCGACGTCGCCGTCGACCTGGTGCGTGCGCGGTTCGGGTCGGTCGCGGTGACCAGGGCGGTGCTGTTGGGCCGGGATCCGGGGGTGTCGGTTCCGCTGCTGCCGGATTGACGGTCAGCCGTGTGGATCCACTGTGGAGCGTTCGGCGGAGCCTCGTTACCTATCGCTTCAGTCCACTATGGAGTGTACCGATGACGACGGTGGCGTGGTATTGGGCGGAGTCGGTCGTTCGTGCGGTCAGGCCGGCGTGAACGACGGCGTCGATCGTCTGCGGCGCCTGGTGTTCGCTGGTCTCGATGAGCAGGTGGCCGCCGGGCGCCAGCCAGTCCCGGGCCGCTGCGGTCACCCGCCGCTGGGTGTCCAGGCCGTCGGGGCCGCCGTCGAGGGCCTGCCGCGGCTCGTGCAGGCGGGCCTCCGGGGGCAGCAGCCGGATCGCGGCGGACGGCACGTACGGCGCGTTGACCACCAGGACGTCGACGCGCCCGCGCAGGTCGGCGGGCAGCGGCGCGTAGAGGTCGCCCTCGTACACCCGACCGGCGGCGACGTTGCGCCGGGCGCACCGCACCGCGGCCGGATCGATGTCCACGGCGTGCAACTCGACCCCGTCCAGCGCCGCGACCAGCGCGGCACCCACCGCACCCGAGCCGCAGCACAGGTCGACGATCACCGCACCCGGCCGGTCGGCGAGTGCGATGGCCTCGCGGACAAGGAATTCGGTGCGCCGCCGCGGGACGAAGACACCGGGGTCGACCGCGATCCGCAGCCCGCAGAACTCCGCCCAGCCGAGCAGGTGTTCGAGCGGCTCGCCCGCGGCGCGCCGGTCAACCAGGGCGGTGAGGTCGGTGGGCGTGCGCGCCGCGGCGACGAGCAGGCGGGCCTCGTCCTCGGCGAAGACACAGCCCGCGGCGCGGAGCCTGGCGACGATGACGGAGTGCGGTGACATGAGCGCGCCTTTCGGGGGTTGCCGCCGGGCGCTCTCTCGTCAGATCAGTCGGACACGCGAGGAGAGCACCCGCCCTGGACCAGCGATCATGGGGTTCCCACCTCCTCGATTCCGACCCTGTCGATCACAACCACACTACCTGAACCGCGGGGAGACCGTCAGTGGTCTCAGCAGGCGGGCCCGGGGTGGCTCAAGTGGAGCCACCCCGGGACTGTCCACTTAGCTCAGTCGGTAGCTGTTGGCGAAGCCGCTGGGGTTGCACACGTTGAGCTGGTTGCTCACCTGGCTGTAGCTGAAGCCAGACGGCACCGAGCACGCCCAGAGCCCGACGACCGGCACCCGGACGTTGTAGCTGTTGGCGAAACCGCTGGGGTTGCACACATTGAGCTGGTTGACGACCCGGTCCCAGGTGTGGCCCGCGGGAATCGAGCACGCGTAGAAGTTGTCACCCGGGGCGCGCAGCCGGTAGCTGTTGGCGAAACCGCTGGGGTTGCAGACATTGAGCTGGTTGGACACCTGGTCCCAGACGTACCCGGACGGCACCGAGCAGACGTAGATGTTGTTCGCCGGACTCCGCAGCCGGTAGCTGTTGGCGAAACCGCTGGGGTTGCAGACATTGAGCTGGTTGACGACCTGGTCCCAGGTGTAGCCCGGGGGGATCGAGCAGGCGTAGGTCCCGTCCAGGTTCTGGTTGACCGTCCACCCGAACGACGTGCTGCCGGTCCGGTTGGCGGTGTCCCTGGCCGTGACGGTCACGGAGTAGGTGTTGACCGTGGTCGGCGAGCCGGTGATCCGGCCGGTGGTGGTGTTGATGGACAGCCCGGCGGGCAGGCCGGTGGCCGACCAGGCGTAGGGCGTGGTGTCGCCGGTAGCGGACATCTGGAGGCTGACCGCGGTGTTGCGCAAGGTGGTCTGGCTGCCCGGGTTGTTCACCGACGGGCCGCCCGGTGTGCCGCCCCCGGTGTTGACGAACAGCAGCCGGTTCGGCGAGCCCGAACCCGGGTTGGTGATCTTGTTCGGCGTCGAGTTGGTGAACATCGTGCTGGCCACCTGGGCGGGCGTCAGACCGGGGCTGCCGCCCAGGATCAGCGCCGCGCCGCCCGCCACGTGCGGGGCGGCCATCGAGGTGCCGCTGATCGTGTTGGTCGCGCTGTCGCTGCTGCTCCACGCCGAGGTGATGCTCTCGCCGGGGGCGAAGATGTCGCTGCACGTGCCGTAGTTGGAGAACGACGCGCGGGCGTCGTTGATGGTGGAGGCGTTGACCGTGATCGCCTCGGCGACCCTGGCCGGGGTGAAGTTGCACGCGCTGGAGTTGGAGTTGCCGGACGCGATCGAGTACGTCACGCCGTCGGCGATGGACCGGCGTACCGCGGCCTCGCCGGTCGGGTCGCTGCCGGAGCCGCCGAGGCTCATGTTGGCCACCGCCGGGCCGGACGTGTGGTGCCCGGTCACCCAGTCGATGCCCGCGGCCACTCCGGCGAACGAGCCGGAACCCGCGCAGTTGAGCACTTTCACCGCGATCAGCCGCACACCCTTGGCCACGCCGTAGGACGTGCCGCCGACCGTGCCCGCCACGTGCGTGCCGTGCCCGTTGCAGTCGGTGTTGTTGCCGTCGACGGTGTTCGTGCCCCAGAGGGCGCGGCCGCCGAAGTCGCTGTGCGTGGTGCGGATGCCGGTGTCGATGATGTAGGCGGTGACGTTGGCCGCGGTGTTCGGGTAGGTGTAGGCGTTGTCCAGCGGCAGGTTCCGCTGGTCGATCCGGTTCAGCCCCCAGGACGGCGGATTGAGCTGCGTGGCGGCCAGTTCGACGGTGCCGTTCTGCTGCACGTAGGCCACATCGGGCTCGGCGGCCAACTGCCGGGCGGCCTTCGCGCTGAGCGTGCCCGCGAACCCGCGCAGGGCGTGCCGGTAGGTGTAGTCGATCTTGGCGTCGTACTTGGCGGACAGGGTGTCCGTCAGCGCGTCGGTGGTCGCCAGGCCCTCCTTGTAGACCACGATGTAGCTGTCCTCGATGGCCGTCGCGCTGCCCGCGCCGAGGATCTCACCCTCGGCCGCCGCGGTCCACGGCGTGATCGCGGTCAGGGTGACGGCCGTCGCCGCGATCGTGCCCAGCCCGGCCAGTCGCCGGGTCCAGGATCTGCTTCCCATAGCGGACTCTCCTCGTGCGGTCGGCCCGCCGAATACACGGCGGGCCGGGATGAGGTGGGGATCGATCGCGCGGTCGTGATCAGGACGCTAACGTCGGCGGCCGGTGCGGACAATCGTCGGATCAGGCGATGCCTGCGGCCGTTCGAGGCGGCCGATTTCCTTGATACGCCAACCCGATTCACTCGCCTGCGATGATTGCCGGACCGGTGTCCGCCGAACGGCGGATCGGTTCACTTCGCGGGAAAGCGGGCGACCCAGCCGCGCTGCCACGGGGTTTCCACGGCCTTGTGGTGATAGTTCGCCCGAGTCCACTCGATTGCGTCCGATGTGGACAGTCTAGAAAGGACGGCGAGGCAGGCGATGACGGTGCCGGTGCGGCCGATACCCGCGCCACAGGCCACTTCGACCCGACGCCCCGCGCACGCGTCGTCGTGCAGCGCACGGATCTGGCGCACGGCACCGTCTCGGTCGCGCGGCAGCAGGAAGTCCGGCCAGGCAACCCAGTCGTGCGGCCAGCGCAGGGTGGACTCGTGGCGGTCGCGGAGCTTCCGGGTACCCAGATAGAGTCCCCGATCGGGGACGTCGCCGGGCGGCAGCGGATCGCGCAGGCCGCGACCCCGGACCCAGGTCCCATCGGGCAGCCGGATCGCGCCGGTGAGGTTCTTCATGCCCTACATGATCCCTGATCGGTCGGCGTCCGAATTGGGTCGTCAGCGCGTGCCCCAGTCGGTTACCTTGGCCGCCATGACGACCATGAAGGTGCAGGTGGACCTGCGATCGGACAACCGTTACCTGACCTGCTGGGTCGAGCCACGCGTCAAGGTCGGCGACCGGATCACCCTGAAGAACTCCGCCGAGCCGCTGCGTCGGTGGGATGTGCTCCGAGTCGGCGCCCCTTCGCAGGCGAGTGACATCAATCGAGGCTGGAACAACAACTACTGAGCCTGGCCGCCGCCGCCCAGTGCGGCTCCTGGTGGTCCCCGCAACGCTGGCTCAGCGTGCGGTGCACTGTGGGCGTTGTCGACTGTGGCGGAATGTCACCCGTTTGGGTCTTTCCAGGTGTTTCGGTCTGCTTGGATAGTTTGGTCGGCTTACTGGGGTGGCGAGTCGTCGGGGGGCGCGCTCGGGCACAGGGGGATGTTTCGATGTCAGGCCGAGTTGGTTTGTTGTTGTGTGCCGTGCTCTTGACGGTCGTGGGGGTTGACGGCGTCACGGCCGAGGGTTCGGAGCGCCGCTCGTCGGCTGCTGGACCTGTTGTGACCGAAGCGGCGGATGAGCGGTCGGCGAAGGCTGCCGCTGTGGCGTCCGGTGGCCGCGTGGAGGTGCTGGACCAGCGGACCGAGACCGGGCGGGTGTTCGCGAATCCTTCGGGCACCGTGACGTTGGAGCAGCACAGTTTGCCTGTGCGCACTCGTCAGGACGGCCGGTGGGTCGACATTGACACGACGTTGCGGATGGTGGGCGGCCGCGTTGTACCGGTCGCATCGGCTGCCGAGGTGGCGTTGTCGGCTGGTGGTTCGTCGCCGTTGGTGGTGTTGGGGCGCGAGGGAAAGCAGTTGTCGTTGTCGTGGCCTGGAAACCTTCCCGTTCCCGATCTTGCGGGGGACACGGCGACCTATCGCGATGTGCTTGCGGGTGTCGATGTGCAGATGCGTGCCGAATCGACTGGTGCGCGGCTACTCGTTGTGGTCAAGGATCGTGTCGCGGCCGCCAACCCCGCGCTGCGATCGCTGAGTTTCCGCTATACGACCAAGGATCTGGAGTTGCGCCGTGATGCGGCGGCTGGCTCGGTGTCTGCTGTGGACAGTGGTGGCAGGGTGGTGTTCGGCGCTGGGACCGCACTGATGTGGGATTCCGGGGACCAGCCTGACGTTGGGGAGGCCGGAGTTGGGCAGCGGGCACGGAAACTGGCTGCCATGCCGGTAGCGGTCAGTTCTGGAGAGCTGACCGTTGTTCCCGACCAGAACCTGCTCACCGGAGCCGACACCGCGTACCCGGTGATGGTCGACCCGTGGTTTACCGCGGGCGCATGGGCGTGGACGTATGTGAATCGCAAGTTCCCGGATCAGTCGTACTGGTCTTATGGCCGTGAGGTCGGTTCCAATGCGGGATTCGAGGCGACCGACAACACGACCCAGCGTTCGTATTTCCGCATGGGAACGGGTGCCCTCAATGGCAAGGACATCATCAGCGCCCAGTTCCGGGTGAACCTGTGGGGTGGATGGTCGTGCACCCAGCGCGAGGTGCAGTTGTGGGCCGGTGGGGACATCGGGCCGGGTACGACGTGGAATAACCAGCCGTGGCGGCGTTACATCGGTTCGCTGACTGCGGCGAAGAGGTCGGGCGGAACGGGGACGTGCGCGCCGGGCGTCGTCGAGTTCAACGCGCTGTCGGCGGTGAGTGAGGCCACATCGAACGGCTACGCGCACACGGTCTTGTCCTTGCAGGCTCCAGAACAGGCGGAGAACAATCAGGACCCGTTCTTCTGGAAGAAGTTCAGCCCCGACCCGCAGTTGGTGATCGAGTACAACACCGCGCCGAACGTGCCCGCGGACCTGTATGCCGACATCAATCTGCCGTGTGCGACTGGCGGTGGTCGCCCAGTCACGAACACGAGTCCGACCCTGTTCGCCACGGGCGCCGATGTCGACGGCGGCAATGTCGAGGTCGAGTTCGAGTGGTACCACCACGGTGGCAGCAAGATCGGGAGCTACCGGCACCCGTTCGTGGCGACCGGCTCCCGGTTCTCGGCGGTAGTTCCGGTGGCCGCACTCCAGGACGGCAACGTCTACACCTGGCGAGCTCGCAGCGGGGACGGCCGGGTGTGGGGGCCGTGGTCCGGGTCATGCGAGTTCGCCGTCGACACCACCCGGCCGACCGCAATTCCGGTGGTGAGTTCGGCCGCGTTCCCCGAAAACGATCTCGGCATCCCGGCAGGCAGTCGCGGCGAGTTCACCTTCACCTCCGCGGATCCAGACGTCCACGGCTACCGCTACCGACTTGCCGAGGGCACCACATACTTCATCCCCGCAGGCCCCGGTACCGGGAGGCTGGCGTCGGTTCCGGTCACGGCCACGACCAGCAGGCCGCAGACCATGTACGTCTACAGCGTCGACCGGGCGGGCAACCGCAGTGACACCTATCGGGCATACCCGTTCTACCCCGATGAGCCCGTCCCGCCACCGCCCCCTGTCCGGCACGACGTCAACGCGGACGCGCTGGCCGATGTGACCGCGGTCCGGCAGGTGGACGCGGACGAGACGGCGTTCCTGACCTTCGTCTCGACCGGACAGTCGGTGTATGCACCGTCGCATACCTGGGAGAGCGGTCCCAACACCAACTTTCGCGCCGACCGGATCAAGACCGGCGTGGGCGACTTCAACGGCGACGGCCGCAGCGATCTCGTGGTGCTTCGAGACGAAGGCGGCAATCGCCTCACCCTCTGGCTGTTCTATGCCAACGGCATCGGCTACGACATTCCGACGGTCCCGGCCTGGGACAGCGGGCCTGGCTCCTGGGACTTGAACCGGGTGAAACCAGTCACCGGGGACTTCAACGGCGACGGCAAGGACGACGTGGCCGCCGTGTACAACTACGACTCGCCGCACATCGGGATGTGGGCATTCCTCGGCACGGGCACCGGTATCGCGGCCCCGACGATGTGGTGGCAGACTCCCGCGGCGGGTTGGGCCGACTGGAACCGCATGAAGGTTGTGGCCGGAGATTTCGACGGTGACGGCGACTCGGATGTTGCCCATTTCTATTCGTATCCAGACGAGCAAACCAGGCTCTGGATCCACTACTCGTCCGGGTTGGCGTTCGGTGCGGGCACCGAGGCGTGGAACAGCGGACCGTTCCAATGGGACTGGAATCGGATGAAGCCAGTCGTCGCCGACTCCAACGGCGACGGCAAGGACGATGTGATCGCGTTCTACGAGTACTACAACGCCAACTTCCGAATCTGGATCTTCACCGGCACGACAACCGGTGTGCAAGCACCAACCACTTGGTTCACCGGCCCGGCAGGCTGGGCGGACTGGTCTCGAATGAAGATCGTCGCCGGAGACTTCGACGGTGACGGCCGAGACGACGTCGCGCACCTGTACCGGTACCCGAACAACCGCACTGCATTGTGGGCGCACACCTCGACCGGTACCGCGTTCGGTGCGGGCGCACTGCGCTGGGACAGCGGTGACTGGGGCCTGGACTGGGATCGAACCACCTTCCACTGATCCATTCGACTTCGCCATCAGGGGTGTATATAGCCATGGTGAGAACGCCAGTCTCGGTTCACCGGTCCGGCGCCAAGGTGTCATTGCGGCGTGCCGCACTGACGGTGCTGGCCGTCGTCGTTGTCGCGGTCACGCTCCCCGTGGGGTCGGTAGCGGCGGCGCCTCCGCCCGCTGCGTCCCCGGAAGTACCCACGCCGCAGCGAGAATCGTCGGTCCCGGTCAATGCCGTATCCGCATCGCCCGTCTCCACGCAGCCTGTGCCGGGCCGCGCCCTGTCCAACGCGCCTGGCTTCGCGTGGCCGGGTGCGGAGGTCGCCGAGGTCGACCTCGGGCGGGCGAGCGGCGGTGGGTTGGCCAAGGTCGACCGGCTCCCGGTGCTTGTCGGCGAACCCCAGTCCGCCAGTCCCGATCGGACGACGCCAGGCAAGGTTCGCGTTCGGATCATCGACAACGCGAAGCCGTCGAACGGTTCAAGTGCGTTGGTGTTCCGAGTGGAGCGCGCCGACGGTGTCAAGGAACCCGGGCAGGTTCGGGTAGCCGTGGACTACAGCGGGTTCCGACACGCGTTCGGTGGGGATTGGTCCGCACGGCTGAGATTGGTGAGCGTTCCAGAGTGTGCTCTGTCCACACCGGACAGACTGGAATGCCTGCCCACGCCGCGGGAGTCACACAACGACGCCATGTCGGGCATCGTCGCGGCGGACACCGCGGCGGACGGCGGCATGCTTGCGTTGATGGCTGGCTCGTCCGGTGCAGGCGGCGACTTCGCGGCAAGCGCGTTGGCGCCGTCGTCGACGTGGAGTGCGGGCGGTTCGTCGGGTGAGTTCACCTGGTCCTACCCGATGCGGGTTCCGCCGACGTTGGGTGGACCCGCGCCCGAGGTGGCACTTGCCTATTCCTCCGGCAGTGTCGACGGCCGCACTTCCTCGACGAACAATCAGCCGTCCTGGGTGGGCGAGGGATTCGACCTCCCCGTCGGCGGGCACGTGGAGCGGCGGTACAAGTCGTGTGCCGATGATCTGGGTGGCAACAACGGCCAGACCAAGACCGGCGACCTGTGCTGGGGGACCGAGAACGCCTTCGTGACCCTCGGTGGCAAGGCCAGTGAACTGATTCGCAACGATGCCGATGGCGTGTGGCGGTTGAAGAACGACGACGGATCCCGCATCGAGAAGACCACCAGCTCCGGCAACGGCGACAACAACGGCGAGTCGTGGCGGATCACGACGAGAGAAGGCACCCAGTACCTGTTCGGCTCACGAGCCGCGGCGAACTCCACCTGGACCGTGCCGGTGTTCGGCAACAACCCCGGCGAGGACTGCTATCAGTCCGCGTACTCGACGTCATGGTGTCAGCAGGCATACCGCTGGAACCTCGACCACGTTGTCGACCCCAACGGCAACACCACCGGCTACGTCTATCAGACCGAGAGCAATCTCTACGGTCGCAACCTTGCCACCGCCGGATCGACCTACCACCGCGGTGGCTGGCTCGACCGCATCGAGTACGGCACCCACACCGCCACACCCGGTCAGGCACCCATGCGGGTCCTGCTGACCGCGGCCGACCGCTGCGTGACGCCTGGAGCGACGTGCACCGCGTCGAATCCGTCGAACTGGCCCGACACCCCGTGGGACCAGAACTGCACCGGCGGGACCTGTCCCGGGAAGACGTCCCCGACGTTCTGGACGCAGAAACGCCTGGCGGCGGTCACAACCCAGGTGTGGGCTGGTTCGGCCTACCGCGACGTCGACTCCTGGACTCTGGAACACCGGTTTCTCGACCCCGGCGACAGCACCAGTGCCGCGTTGTGGCTCGAAGCGATTCGGCACACGGGTCTGGTCGGCGGATCGGCGACGGTCCCGGACGTCAACTTCAACGAGATCCCGCTGAGCAACCGGGTCGACGGCATCGACACGCTGCCACCCCTGGTCCGCCACCGCATCTCGTCGATCATGAACGAAACTGGTGGACAGATCGCCGTCACCTACTCGCCACGCGAGTGCGATCGCAGCAGTGTCATGCCCGCCACCCCGGACTCGAACACCAAACGGTGTTTCCCGGTGTACTGGACACCCCAGGGCCAGCCACAGTTGCTCGACTGGTTCCACAAGTACGTCGTGACCGC
Organism: Actinokineospora sp.; assembly: GCF_052390155.1. NCBI lineage: Bacteria > Bacillati > Actinomycetota > Actinomycetes > Pseudonocardiales > Pseudonocardiaceae > Actinokineospora > Actinokineospora sp. Next base: position 21,486 of record NZ_JBQTHF010000042.1, read on the forward strand.
GGTGACCCAACACGACCACACTGGCGGCGGGCGCCCGATCCTGACCAGCTACGACTACCTCGGCGCCCCGGCCTGGCACTACGACGACGAGGACGGCCTGGTTCCCGCCGACCGCAAGACGTGGTCGCAATGGCGTGGCTATGGCCAAGTCGGTGTCACCGTCGGCGACGCCACAGTCAATCGGACTCGTTCCGTGTCCACCTATCTGCGTGGCATGGACGAAGACAAACTGGCCAACGGCACCCGACGCGACGTCGTCGTCACCGACTCCTCCGGCGGCACCGTGGACGATCACGAACTCCTCGCCGGAACGGTCCGCGAAACCGTGACCTACAAGGCATTCGGCGACTCCACCGTGCTCTCCGCCACCGTTACCGACCCCTGGATCTCGGCTGCGCGAGCGACCAGCGTCCGGCCCTGGGGAACCGACACCGCGCATCTCACGGCGAGTGTGTCCGTGCGTTCCCGGGTCGCACTCGAAACCGGCGGCTGGCGCACCACCCAGATCGACACGTCGGTGGACCCGGCCACCGGATTGCCCACCGCGGTATCCGACCTGGGCGACACGTCCACCACGGCCGACGACCGATGCACCCGCACCACCTACGCCACCAACACCGGCGCCTGGATGCTCGCCTACACCAACCGCATCGAGACCGTCGGTGTCGCCTGCACCACCCCGGCCACCTACCCCGCCGACCTGCTCTCCGACACCCGCACTTTCTACGACGGCGCCACCACCCACACCACCGCACCCACCAAAGGCGACATCACCAAGACCGAAGTCGCCGAATCCTGGGGCGGCACCACACCCCGCTACATCACCACCAGCCGCGCAACCCACGACCAACACGGCAGAGCAATCGAAGCATGGGACGCCACCGGCGAACGATCCACCATCGCGTTCACACCCACCACAGGCGGACCCGTCACCCAAACTTTGGCGACCAATCCACTCGGCCACACAGTAACCACCACGATCGAACCCGCCTGGGGCCAACCGACACTAATTGCCGATGCCAACTCCCGACGCACTGAGACTAGCTATGACTCACTCGGTCGAGTGACGAAGGTATGGGCGCCTGGCCGGAACAAGGCGACGCAGACGCCGAGCGCGGAGTATGAATACAGGGTTCAGAGTAGTGCGGCGAGTGTTGTGTCCACTCGGTCGCTCCGCCCGGACGGAGCGACGTACACGGTGGCGCATGCGATTCTCGACGGCCTACTGCGGGTCAGGCAGGTACAGGCACCCTCCCCCGGAATCACGGGCGGTCGGATCATTTCCGAGTCGCACTATGACTCAAGAGGCGCCGCGTACAAGTCCAACGGCCCATTCTTCAACGGAGCGCCACCTGACACTGCCTTGGTCACGCCGATCAATGACAACGATGTGCCGACTCAGACACTGACCGAGTTCGATGGCGCAGGGCGGGCCACGGCTGCCATTGTCCGGGAGATGGGGGTAGAAAAGTGGCGGACTACGTGGTCTTACGGGGGTGACCGAGTCCATGTAGATCCCCCCGCAGGTGCAACTCCGATCACTAGGGTTGTCGATGCCAGGGGGCAGGCCACCCAGCTCCAACAATACATCGGGCAAGGTCCCACTGGCACTTACCAGACCACAAGATACTCCTACACGGATGCTGGTGAGCTGTCCACCGTCTCCGACCCAGAAGGCAACGTCTGGCGAAACTTCTATGACCTGCGCGGATTCACCACACGACGAGAAGACCCAGTAAACGGGACAACGACGTTCACTTATGACGACGCGGGCAGATTGCGATCGACTACCGACTCTCGAAACATCACGCTTGCCTACGACTATGACCGACTGTCGAGAAAGGTTGGTCTGTATGACGGTTCTCTGACAGGTCTCAAGCGTGCGGAATGGGCTTTTGATATGCCTGGTGGGCTCGGCCTACCGGCATCGAGCACTCGGTTCGACAACGGTAACGCGTACGTTTCCCGGGTGGAAGGTTACGATGACGCCGGGCGCCCCACCGGGGGCTCGGTCGTCATTCCAGCAGTCGAGGGTCCTCTTGCGGGCAGTTACGCCACGACGTTCGCATATCGTCCGAACGGCATGCCTCAATCGGTGTCCCTGCCCAGCGCAGGAGGGTTACCCGCCGAGACATTGACGGTGGGATACAATACAATAGGACTCCCTGACACGCTGTCCGGATCTAACAGCTACGTCAAACAAACCACTTACAGCGACCTCGGCGAACTTGGCCAGCTCAATATGTCGACAGCCACCTCGGGTAAGAAGACCAGTCAGACGTTCTATTACGAACGCGGAACCCGGCGACTGTCTCAGATTCGGTTGGACCGACAAGCAACGGGTGTCAACCAGGGCAATCTCTACTTCTCCTACGATGCCGCCGGAAACGTCACCCGCATTGCGGATCTGCCTGTCAACCTCCCATCTGACATCCAATGCTTTCGTCACGACCATTTTCAGCGGATCACGGACGCCTGGACACCGAATACAGACAATTGCGCCACGAACCCAACGGCTGGCGCGCTTGGCGGGCCGGCGCCGTACTGGCACTCCTACGAATACGACGGCATAGGCAACCGTTCCTCCGAGGTACAGCACGCGTCATCGGGTGACACCACTCGCACCTATACATATCCTGCACTTGGCCAACCCCAACGACCGACACTGCGTCAAGTAACCACGCTCAGACCTGGGCAAACGGCGACAACGGACTCGTTCGCATACAACGAAACCGGCGACACTGTCACCCGTTCGGTCGCTGGACAACCTGGACACGCGCTGACCTGGACAGCCGAAGGACAGTTGGCCAGCGACACCGCCAACAATCAGACAACCACATTCGTGTACACCGCTGACGGCCAACGTCTGCTGCGACGGGATCCCACCCACACCACCCTGTACCTTGGGCAGACCGAACTCCGCTGCGAGCGCTCGACCGGTGCGATCACCGGTACCCGCCAGTATGTCCATGGCGGTCGGGTAATCGGGATACGAACCCCCGGTGGGCTCAGTTGGCTCTCGGCAGACCATCACGGAACCAGTCTTTTCGCCGTCAATCCCACGACCCTTGATGTCCAACGGAAGCGTTACCTGCCGTTCGGAGGGCAACGAGGTGCGCCCCCCATGTCCTGGCCTGGAGACCGAGGTTTCCTGGGTGGTCCCCTAGACTGGGCGACAGGGCTGACACACCTAGGTGCGCGCGATTACGACAGCGTCACAGGTCGGTTCATCTCGGTCGATCCGATCATGAACGCGGCCGACTCCCAACAGATGAACGGCTACACCTACGCCAACAACAACCCCACCACCTTCCACGACCCGACGGGCCTCTTCCTCGATTGCGGCTGCGCATCTGACCGCTACGGATCCGACAACATCGTCCACAACGCCAATGGCTCTCCGCTGAGTAATCTGCACGCCCAGAAATATCTCAACCCGCAACAAAAAGGTCGCTGGCAAGCCAAAGCGGCCGTCCGCGACGTCAAAGCCAAGGCCGACCGCGCACTGCTTGACCAACAAATCGGCCAACTCTACAAAGACTGCGTCAACATCAAGTCATCCTGCCCGGCCGCTGTGCAGTTGAGTGAGGCCAACAAACGCTTCTTCAGCACCCCCATTCCTGCCACCACTTGGGCCGACGTGGTCGCTGCCTGGTCAGCTACAGCCAAAGCGATCGTCGACTGGACCACCCCGGTCTACGACATAGCCGAATGCCAGGAGAATCCTGGACTCTCCAGTTGTGCGGCCGCAGGCGCGGCCTTTCTAGGCTCAATCGGCAAACTACTCGGCAAGGGTGCCAAGAAACTTCTCGGCAACTCTGATGAGGCTGCTAAGGTCCCCCCTAATGGGGGTTTGGGCGATTTGGTACGTGTTACGGTCAAAGACCCTGATGCCATCGCGCTTGCAGGAAGACTTGATGGTCAGCCAACCGTTAGATTCGCCAACGATCCTATTGGGCGCGAGTTTGACGCTGTTAGTGACAAGTATGTCGCGCAAACCAAACCGGCAAGTTTCACGTTGAACCAGAAATTTCGAAACCAGGCGAAGGCCACATTTGAGTACGCTATGAAGTCCGGCAGATTGCCGTACTTTCATTTCAACGGAGCGCCGGGGCCTGGTGTGCTTGAGGCAGTCGACCGGTATAGTGAACGCTATGGGGTGACGGCCGTTATTGACTTGCGTCCACTGGGAGGCTGACGTGCATGAATTCCATGGCTGGTTCGGTTTGTCTGAAACCACCGAGGAGGCTGATATTGGCGGATTGCAGAACGTTGTGAATGAGATCCGTCAACTTCTCACGCCCCATGAATTGGCGCCCATGTCAATGTCGTGGTCATTGGAGCCATTAAATGGACAGTATTTTCTCATTGTGACCGGAAATCCCAATCGGCGTAGGACCGAGCTTGCGCTTCTCGATCGTGCCTTAGAGTTGATTCGCGATCGGCTGCCAGGATCTTGGGGGCTGCTCTATGAGCGGGATGATGAATTGCCCGTTCCGCCAGGACCCAATTCCTATCAGGTTAGAGTCTTGGCTCGCGGACAGTTCAGTGTTCACCTCGACCCATTCCTGTCCCCGTGTAATCCAACAATTGAGGATTGATTTCTCTGGATTCCACCTGTTGGATTGAGTAGAAGATACATTCGAAGCACTTCGGAACGTTCAACGTGGGAAGAAGGGGTGTTTTCACCTTGGCGGGCGGAATAGAGTTCGGCAAGGAATTCGATTGGATGACCTCTGGTCGGGTGTTCGGCAGACTGATTGATGCGATTAGGAGAGATGATCGGCTAACTGTAATGGTTGAGGAGAAACTACGTATGGCGGAGGCGAACGCCGTGCTGTACCTCACCAACATGGAGCCTGAAGTGGCAGTCGAGGTGTTGGACTTGGTTGAGGATGTCGCCAAGAATGAGACGAAGATCTACAGCAACAATGAGTCTGCGTGGGACCGACAGTACGGAAAGGAACTGGGGGAGCTGCTCCGCCTGATCGCAGAGCGGCGACCGGGTGACTGTCGATGAGCTGAACTACGAGAAAGGGTACCAGTGAGTGGCGGAATAGTATTTGGTCGAAGCCTGGACTGGATGGTGTCAGGCGTAATTTTTGGGCGGTTGATTGACGCGATTCGCGTCAGTGTCGGCGCCTCAATTGCGGTTGTGAATGAACTCAACGAGGCCGAAGCCAGCGGTGGAATGCTCCTTTTCGATTGCATGGAGCCTGATGTTGCGGATGAAGTTTTCGCAGTACTGGAAAGTGTCGTTCGATCGGAACTATCCAAGCAACTTGATGAAGCATCACTAGTACTCCAGTCGTAGATCGTGATGCTCATGGTTTTTGGCGGGATTGTCGCTGGTAGTGGGCTTGTTGGGCGCGGTGTTGGTGTCGTCGGCGCCAGCGTGAGCAGGCGAGGATGTGCCCGGTATCGGCGGCTGGTGTGGCGGCGAGTGTGTTGTAGAGGTGTCGGATTTCGTTGAGTGTCAAGGGGATCAGTCCTTCCGGGGTGGGTGTGGCCCGGGCTGCGACGGTGGTGATGGCGAGGAAGGCGTGGGCGAGCAGCACGAGGGTTGTCCAGCGGTACCAGGAGGTCCAGCAGCGGACCTGGTGTTCGTCGAGCCCGGTCTGGCCTTTGCCGGTTTGGAAGGATTCCTCGATGGTCCACCGGCGTCCGGCGACCCGCACGAGCGTGGCCAGCGGCACCGGGCCGGGCGCGTAGCAGCGGTAGTAGGCCAGTTCGCCGGTGCGGCGGTTGCGTCGGATCAGCAGCCATCGGTTCCCGGGGTGCTCGCTGTCGCTGGTGATGCCGATCCAGGCCCAGTCGTAGAACCGGTGCCCTTTGACGCCTTTCCCGGCGGAGAGACGCTGCCAGGCGCGTTTCGGTAACCGGGCGAGCAGTTCATCGGCCCGCTGGGTGCCCGTGGCGGTGCTGACATGGTGGGCGCAGGCCACCGCCAGCACGTACCCGACCTGCCGTTTCTCCAGGTCGCCGCGCAGGGTCGGGTTGCCGCCGTAGACCTCGTCGCCGGCGACCCACGCCGCGGGCACACCACCATCGAGGGCGCGCAGGATCATCCGTGAGGCCAGCGCGGGCTTGGTCGCGAACCGCGTGTCCTCGGGCACCCCAGCCCCCGCGCACCGGTCGGTGTCGTCGGTCCACGAGCGCGGCAGGTAGAACTCACGGTCGATCAGCGTGTGCCCGGCCTTGGTCGTATAGGTCAGAAACACCCCGACCCGGGCGTTCTCGATCCGCCCGGCGGTGCCGGTGTATTGCCGCTGCACCCCGACCGTGCACTCGCCCTTCTTCACGTCCCCGGTCTCGTCCACGACCAGCATCGCCTCGACGTCACCGAGTCGTTCCACAGCGACATCGCGCACGTCGTCCCGGACCTCGTCGGCATCCCACACCGCCCGCGACAGCAAGTGCTGCATCCCGTCCGGCGTCGCGTCCCCGGCATGCTCAGCGATCGTCCAGCAATTCTTACGCGGCAGATCCGACAACAACCCCAACACGAACGACCTGGCCCACCGACGCGGCTCCACCCGCCCGAACCGGCCCGCCACCCGGGCCATCAACTCCTCGAAGATCTCCTGCCAGCCAACAGGATCAACCCCGGCACGGTCTAAGCTCGTACCCGCGGCCACCACGCGATCTTGATAGGTCCACACAACCAATCATGATCAACTGGTGGCCGCACCCGTCTCCGACACCCCCACCAGCCAAGATCACGATCTACGACTGGAGTACTAGTGGATCGCAACTACAGGGAGAGTTTGACTTTACTGCTTAGTGCTATGGAGAAATTTGCCCGAGAATAGCATTTAATCCTATGTCGGCCGGTGAAATGGAGTTTGACAACGAGTGCGACTGGATGAACCGCACCGGGTGTCATGGCCCAGCACGAAGACGGCGGTTGCCGCGTACACCGGGGCGGTGGGCGGTGCCTGAGCGTCGCCCGCGTTCGTTGGCCGACTGCGACACGACTGCTTCGGCGACGGGGTTCGAATCCGATCGATCATGGCAACTTTGATCCCGCTGCTCGACTTGTGTGGGGGTGGGGGGTGTGGTGCACCATCTTGGTGGGCGTCCAACGCGAATGCCCCGGCACACGCTGCGGGTGAGCCGGGGCATTCGTCGTTCGCGGGTGTCAGTGCTCGCGGACGGTGGTGGTGAACGCCGCCCATGCCTGGGGGGCGAACGCCAGGATCGGGCTCGCGGGGGCGAGCTTGGTGTCCCGAACACCGACAACCGTGTGGATCGAGCCGACTTCAACGCAAGCGTTGGCGCCGTTGCTGTAGGTCGACTTGTGCCAGTTTTTCGCGGTCGCCAGAGCTGAGCCGACCTCGACGCAGCCGTTGGCGGCGTCGCTGTAGGTCGACTTGTGCCAGTTCGTCGCGGTGGCGAGGGCGGCAGCGGCGTCCTCGTACCTCATGTGATCACTACTCCTTCGCTATCCGATGGATGAACGCCGGAGAGTCTGCCGGTTTGACGGCCTGGACACGGAGTCGGGCAAGTGCGTTGCGGTACCGCACGATCTGCTCCTGGTCCTCGTAGTAGTAACCCTTGACTCGGGTGTCTATGTAGACCACGCCGGGATCGTTCTCCAACTCGGGCGGGAACGACAACAGGTCAAACGTTCCCTCGCCACCAGTGTGCGCCCCTGCGGAGAACGGCAACACCTGGATATCGATGTTGGGTCGCTCGGACAGTTCCACGAGGTGGTTGAGTTGCGCGCGCATGGTCTCCGCGCCGCCGACCTGCCAGCGCAGGGCAGGCTCAGCGACCACCCGCCACACCAGTGGCTGGATCCCTTCGTCCAGTACCTCGTGCTGCCGGGCCATTCGAAGCTCAACCTGTCGGTCGACCTCATCCATCGGTCGCTCTGGCTCGCCGCCGCGAATGATGGCCCGGGCGTAGTCCGGCGTCTGGAAGAGACCCGGGATCACGTGCGCGTCCCAGCTTTCGATCTGGATGGCGCTGGATTCCAGGCCCAGGAACAGGTTGAAGTACTCGGGCACGGACTCGCTGAAGCCGATCCACCAGTCCTTGCCCTTCTTCGCCCGGAGCCGCAGTTCGCGCCAGAACGGGACCCGGTCGGGTACGCCGTACAACTGCAGCAACCGCTCCAGCTCCAGCGGTCCGGGCAGCGAACGGCCCAGTTCCATGTGGCCGACGTTCTGCGTGCTGCCCTGGATCGCGGCGGCGGCGTCTTCGCGGCTGAGCCCGCAGGTCTCGCGGAGTTTGCGCAGCTCGAAGGCGATCCAGCGCTTGAGGACGGTAGGGCTGTTGGCGACCACGATGATCCTTTCCGTCGGCGGGTGGCACCCAGCATGCCGGATTCAGCTCAGACCGGCATTCACCCAATCGGAGGACTAACAATGGAGCACGCTCCATTGTAGCATCTGCAACGGGAGTGGTTCCAGATGGAGCTGCGGAGCCGGAACCGCTCCTCCAGGGGGTGCCACCTGCTTGGCCGCCCGCGCCACCGCGGGTGGCCGCCCCCTGGTCCAGTTCGACGGCACGCGAGGGAGTCACGGCATGCGGAGACCCGGGAGGTCGGCCCTGGCTACCGTCCTCGGCTGGCTCGGGGCCCGATCCGATCCCCACGCCGCCACGGTGCGCTGCCGAACCGACAGCGGACGGCGGGCCGTGCTGCGGGTGCACGCCTGCGCGGCCGGGATCGGCCTGAGCTGCACCCGGCCGGGTCCGTACGTCCTGCCACCGCTGGCGGTGGGCAGGCTGCGCGCGGCACTGCGGGACGCGGTCCAGGCCCACGCTCTCCTCGCCGCCGACGAACACGCGAAGAAGCTCGCCGACGGGGACCCCGCGGCGCTCATCGAGGTGATCGCCGAGGTGACGGCCGCGCTCACCGCCATGGCTGGGGAGGGAATCCCGGATGACGACGATGGCGATCACCGGTCGCGACCGCGTGCGGCGGCGTGAATCGGCTGTGCGCCCACCACACCGCGACCAGCCGATGAGCTGGGCGCGCAGCCCGCACTACGGGGGACGCGCGCACCTCGTTTCGCACGGCCGGTTCAGCGGACTGTGCGGAATGCCGATCGCCGACCCGCAACCGGTGCGGCCGGGCGACGCGCTGACGTGTCCCGAGTGCGCACTGCACTTCGTGGAGGCGATGTTCCCGGCGACGCAGTCATGGCCTTACGGAGCCCGGTGAGGAGCACGCCCGACCGCGCGCTGGTCGCCTACCCGCAACTCCGGCGGCTGATCCAGTTGCGGGACAACGGATGGATGTTCATCCCTGTTGCCATCGACGGGCGGCTGGACGAGCTGCGCGGTGTGCGCACGTGGCCCACCGGCTGGGCGGAAGCCATCCGGGTCAACAACATCACCGACGCTGCGGCGCTGCGGACCGACCCGGACGGGCGCATCGTCTGGGCACGCGACGGCGGTCTGGTCGACGTCGTGGACGCGCTGGCGGCGCTGCCCGCACCGGAGTTGCTCGGTCGGTCCGGCCTCGTCGTGCCGAACATGAACCTCGCGCCCCAAGGCTTCTGGCAGTGAAGCGGACATCAATGACGAATCAGGGTGGGTCGAGTCTGCTGCGGAGTAGCTGGGCGAGGTGGATCGGTTGCCTGTCACCGAGTTGGGCGATCTGGAGCCTGCACGAGTAGCCGTCCGCGAGGACCGGGGCGTCGGGGGAGGCCGCCGCCAGGTGGGGCAGGAAGGACTGCTCGGCGCAGGTCTTCGAGATGTCGTAGTGCCCCTTCTCGAAGCCGAAGTTGCCTGCCAGGCCACAACATCCCTCATCGACACTGTCCACAGTGACCCCGGCGTCGCGGAGCAGGGTGCGGTCGTGGTGGGTGCCGAGCACGGCCCGGTGGTGGCAGTGGAACTGGGTGACTGCGGCGACTGGTTCCGCCGACGTGAACGGAAGTTGTCGGTCGTGCAGGAGTTCGGCGAGGGTGCGGATACGCGCGGCGATGCGGCGGGCGCCGTCCTCGGGCAGGAGTTCGGGGAGATCGGCGCGCAGTGCGGCGGCGCAGCTCGGTTCGAGGGTGACGATGGGCCGGGTGTCGGCCGGGTCGTCGAGGGCGCGGATTGTGCGGCGCAGCACGCGTTTGGCGGTGTCGAGCTGACCGGTGGAAATCCAGGTGAGGCCGCAGCACAGCCCCGGAGCCGACGGCTGGACGCGGAAGCGGGCGGCCTCCAGCACGGCGACCGCGTCGATGGCGACCTCGGGGGAGAAGGACGCGGTGAAGGTGTCCACCCACAGCACCACCTCCTCGCCAGTCTCAAGTGGACGGTGGCGGCGCAGCCACGGGCGCAGCCTGCGCGGGGACAGCCGGGGCAGCGCCCGCCTGCGGTCGATGCCCCCCAACCGCTTCGCCAGGGGCTCGACGCCGGGGACGGCGAGTAGGGCGTTGGCCAGCCGCGGGGCGCGGCGGGCGGCGGCGAGCCAGCGCGGCAGCCAGCCCATGCTGTAGTGGCTCGCGGGCCGGAGCCTGCGCCGATAGCGCTGGTGCAGGAACTCGGCCTTGTAGGTCGCCATGTCGACGGTGACCGGGCACTCGGACCGGCATGCCTTGCACCCCAGGCACAAGTCGAGCGCGTCGGCCGCGTCGGTGGAGCGCCAGGCATCGTCGGCGAGGTGGCCGTCGAGCATCTCGAACAGGATGCGGGCCCGGCCGCGGGTGCTGTGCCGTTCGTCGCGGGTCGCGCGGTAGGACGGGCACATCCCGCCGCCTTCGGACTTGCGGCACGCGCCGACGCCCACGCAGCGCCGCAGGGCCTTGCCCAGGTCGCCGTCGTCGGTCTCGTAGGCGAACCCCAGGTCGATCGTGTGCGGCCTGCTGTGGGCGACCTTCAGGTCCGCGTCGAGCGGTCGGGGATCGACCAGGATGCCGGGGTTGAACAGCCCGGTCGGGTCGAAGGCGTGCTTGAACGCCGCGAACGCCGACAGCATCGGCACACTGTACATTGTGGACAACAGCTCGGAGCGGGCCCGGCCGTCGCCGTGTTCGCCGGACAGTGAACCCTCATGTGCCACCACGAGTTCGGCGGCGTCGGTCTGGAACGACCGGTACGCCGCGCGGCCCTCGGCGGTGAGCAGGTCGTGGTCGATGCGGACGTGCACGCAGCCCTCGCCGAAGTGGCCGTACACCACGCCCCGCCTGCCGTAGCGCTTGAGCAGGCCCCGGAAATCGCCGAGGTAGCCCGCGAGCCGGTCGGGCGGCACGGCCGCGTCCTCCCACCCTGGCCACGCCTCGCCGCCGTCGGCGCTGCGCGTGGCCAGCCCGGCGCCCTGCTCGCGAATCCGCCAGAACGCTGTCTGTAGTGGACGGTCGACGATCACCTGTGTGCCAACTGCATCGGCCGTCAGGCGGTGGGCCGCGGCCACGGCCTCGGCGGTGTCCGCGCCGCCGACCTCGACCAGCAGCCACGCGCGGCCCGGCGGCAGGTCCGGCCTGCTGGGGGGCGTCGGCCTGGAGTCGAAGGTGCGGACCAGTTCGTCGTCTATGCCCTCGACGGTGAGTGCGCCGGACTTCGCCAGGTGAGGCGCGGCCGTCGCGGCGGCGATGTCGTCGGCGAACCCCAGCACCGCCAGCACCCGCGCGGCGGGCGGGACGACCAGCCGGACCGTGGCTGCGGTGACGACAGCACAGGTTCCCTCGCTGCCGACCAGCGCCCGCGCGAGGTCGAACCCGTTCTCCGGCAACAGGTGCTGGAGCGCGTAGCCGGACATCTGCCGGGGAAACCGGCCCAGCTCGGTGCGGATCGGGGCCAGGTAGCCGTCGCGCAACTCGGTCAGTTTCTCAGTCAGTGGACCGGTGTTCGTCTCTCGGCCGAGGGTGGTCCGGGTGCCGTCGGCGAGGACCACGTCGAGGGAGTCGACGTTGTCGGCGGTGGTGCCCCACGCGACCGAGTGCGAGCCGCACGCGTTGGTGCCGATCATGCCGCCGACCGTGCACCGGTTGTGCGTGGAGGGATCGACGCCGAAGGTCAGCCCGTGCTCGCCCGCCCGCGCACGCAGATCGTCCAGCACGACACCGGGTTGCACGGTCGCCGTGGATCGCTCGCGATCGATCTCGACCACGGTGTTCAGGTGCCTGCTGAAGTCGACCACGACACCGGGACCGATCGCGTTGCCCGCGATGTTGGTGCCCGCGCCGCGCGAGGTGACGGGCACACCTGCCTCGGCGCACCGGGTGACGAGCCGGACCACGTCCTCGGTGTCGCGCGGGAACACCACAGCTTGTGGGACCACGCGGTGGTTGGATGCGTCGCAGGCGTAGGCGGCGCGCGTGCCGTCGTCGTCGTGGACCTCGCCGCGCAGCTCGGCGCGCAGCGCTCGGGCGAACGAGTCGGTGGACACGCTTTCTCCGCTCAGATCAGGAAAAGCTCGGCGGGCACGGTCGACGCGGCGGCGTCGAGCAGTCCTCTGTCGACACCCGCGCGGTCGAGGCTGTCCACAAGCCGTCCCAACGCCTCCGGCGGCGGCGGGGAGTTCGGCTGGCCCGCGTCCGAGGACAGCACGAGCCCGCCGCCCGCCGCCCGCGCGACCTCGGCCAGCAGCGCGGGCGGACAGTTCGGCTGGTGCAGCAACTGGTACGCGGTGATCTCCACGACTCCGCCCGCCTGGCTGAGCTCCCTGATGTCGTTGGGGGACAACCCCGGCACAGTGTAGGACGGATGGGTGAGCAGGACCCGCCGGATGCCGTAGTGCCGGGCGCGGTCCAGCAGCCACGCGCACTCCGGTCCACTGAGGTGCCCGGTGGCCAGCACCGCGTCGTGATCGGCGATCAGCGCCAGCACCAGTTCGGCGGCGGCCGCGGCGGTGGGGTCCACGGGCGGCACCGCGAAGACACCGCGGTCGAGCCGCGGGTCCTGGTCGCACAGCCGGGGCAGGCCGGCGCGCTGCTGGGTGTGCGCGTCCGCCGTGGGCATCCAGACCACCCGCCCACCCGCGGTCAGGGTGGCCGCGACCGCGGCCGGGTTCACCCCGCCCGCGGCCTGGTTGAGCGTGATGCCGCCGACGACCCGCAGTCCTGACGACCGCGACAGCGCGTGCGCCCGACCGACCGTCGACTCGTAGTGTCCTTTAAGGACGAACCCCGTGCACCCGAAATCGACGTAGTGGGCGGCGATGTCGCTGTCGTCGCCGATCCGGTCGAGCACATCGGGGGCGGCGTGCACGTGGCAGTCGAACATCTCACCCGACCGCCGTGATCCGCGCGCCCGCGCCGCGCCGGGCGGTCTCGGTCGCGATCAGGTCGAACCCGGAATCGCGCAGCAGCGGCCATTCGCGGCGCAGCTCGCGCAGCGCGGCCAGGTCGACCTCGACCACGGCGCGGCCCGCGGCGGCACTGAGTTTCGCCAACCGCCTGCCGTCGGGCACCACTACCCTGGACCCGCCCCAGAAAGTGCCGCCCAGCTCCGTGCCGCACCGGTTGACGAAGACCACACAGGACTGCAGCGCGACCGCGGCGTGCGTGATCAGCACTTCCCACATGCGCTGCACCGGAACCGCGGCCGAGCTGCGCAGGCTGTTCGCGATCACCACCAGGATCTCCGCGCCGGAATGCGCGGCCAGCCACGGCAGGGCGGGCTGCCACAGGTCGTTGCAGACCAGGACGGCGATCGTGGCGCCGCGAATCCGGTGGCACTCCAGCCGGTCGCCGGGGTGGAACTGGTCGCTCTCTCGCCAGCCCCGGTACTGCACCAGATACAGCTTGCGCTGCACGGCCACCTCGTCGCGGTCGATGATTGCCGCGCTGTTGTAGGGTCGGTCCACGCCCTCCTCGGCGAACCCGACGACCACGGCGGGCCCGTGCCCGCCGAGGCTGGTCAGCCGCGGGTCGTTGGCGGGCAAGGCAAGCGGGTCCGTCAGCTCACCGATGTGGTAGCCGTGCGTGGCCAGCTCGGCGGTGACCGCGAGGTCCACATGGGACACCTGGCGGAGCTGGCTGTGCAGCTCCGCCAGGTTGTGCTCGACGGCCCCGAGGATCGGCGAGGTCTGGATCAGCGCGATCCGAAATCTGTCGGGGTCCTCGCTCAACTGATGAAACCCTTTTCCCGCAGCCACTTGTCGGCAACCTGCTCGGCGGTGAGGCCCTCGACGTCCACACCGGCGCTCAGCTTGCGCAGGGTCGTGTCGTCGAGTGCCTGGGAGATCGGCGCGATGATGTCGGCGAGCTTGGGGTTGGCCTCGGCGACCTGCTTGCGCACGGTCAGCGACGGGTTGTACGGGGTGAAGAACTGCTTGTCGTCGGTCAACACGGTGAGCCCGAGCGACTCGATCCGGCCGTCGGTGGCGAATATCTCGCCGAAGTTGCACGGGTTGGACTTGTCGATGGAGTTCGGCACGGCGCCCAGCGCGAGTTCGGCCTTGGCGGACCGGTCCAGCGTGAAGCCGTACGCCTTCTCCACGCCCGGCCAGCCATCCTCGCGGCCGAAGAACTCGGCGGCACCACAGAAGGTGGCCTTGTCGGGGCTTGTCTGGACGAGCTTGGCGTAGTCGCTGATCGTGCGGATGCCGAGCTCGTCGCCCTTCTCCTTGGTGGTGGCGATCGCGTAGGTGTTGTTGGCGGGGGCCGGATCGAGCCAGCGGACACCGTTCTTCTCAAGGTCCTGCTTGGCCACGGCGTCGTACTGCTTGCGGGCGTCGGGAATGGGCGTCGTCTGCTTGAGGTGGGTCACCCACCCGGTTCCCGTGTACTCCCAGTACATGTCGATGTCGCCGCTCTGCTGCGCGGCCCGGACGCTACTGGTGCCGGAGATGCCGCAGGAGCGCTTGACGGTGGCGCCCACCGACTCCAGCGCCTTGGCGGTGAGTTCGCACAGCACGAGCTGCTCGGTGAACTCCTTTCCACCGACCGAGAGCGACACGCCGTCGAGGGTGCCCTTGTCGGCGAGTGAGCCGCGCTTGGCCTCGGTGCCGGGTGCCTCGCCGAGCGAGCACGCGCTCAGCGTGAGCCCGGCGATCGCTGCCAGTGCGGGAAGGATGGTGCGGTGACGCATCGGAGATCCTCGTTTCGGTCTGGGTCAGATGCCGCGCGGACGCAGGAATCGCTCGGCGATCCCGGCGAGCCAGTCCACGAGCAGGGCGAGGGACACGGTGAGCACGCTGCCGGTCATGATCACCGGCGTGCGGTTGAAGACGATGCCGCTTTCGATCAGGGAGCCGAGGCCGCCCGCGTTGGTGTAGGTGGCCAGCGTCGCGACGCCGACGTTGAGGATCAGCGCCACCCGGATGCCCGCCAGCATGACCGGCACGGCGAGCGGCAACTCGATCTTCGTCAGGATCTGCCGGGAACTCATGCCCATGCCGCGGCCCGCGTCGATCAGCGCCGCGTCCACCTGCTGGAGCCCGACCATCGTGTTGCGCAGCACGGGAAGCAGCGCGTAGAGCACCAGCGCGATGGTCGCCATCCACAGGCCGACGCCGAACAGGATCGCGAGCAGCACCAGGATGCCGATCGACGGGATGGCCTGTCCGGCATTGGCCACGGCCAGCACGGGACCCCGCAGCAGCCGCATCCACGGCCTGCTCAGCAGCACTCCCAACGGAACCGCGATGACAATGACGGCCACTGTGGACATCGCGACGAGCCGGACGTGTTCCAGCGCCCGCGCCAGGATCTCGTCGGTGGCCAGCAGCCGGGCCTCGATCGAGTCCAGCTCGGCGAACTGGAGGTAGCCGAGCATGGCGACGGCCAGCGTCACGGCGATGACGGGCAGCGGCCAGGACGCCGTGCGCGCGGCCCCGGTGTCCTGGACCGCCAGATCGGTGGAACTCATGCCATCCCCTCGCAGGCTCGGTGAAGCCGCTCGCGTGACAGTGACTCGCTCGCAAGCGCGCTCATGGCCGGACCTTTCCGGCCGAGCCCGCCGACAGCAGGTCCCGCAGGGTGAACGTTCGATCGTCCGCTGTGGACTCGCCGGACACGACCGCGGAGTCCACGCCGTCCTGGAGCATGCGCTCCAGCACCGAGTAGAGCGTTTCGTCGGCCGACACCCGCAATCCGTTGCCCGCGGCCGGTTCGGCGTCCGCGCTGTCGAGGTCGCCGACCCGCAGCAGGGCTAGCCTGCGGATCGCCGCGCCCGAGCCGACGAACGACCGGACGTAGTCGTCGGCCGGGTTGGTCAGGATCTCCAGCGGGCTGGCGAACTGCGCCAGGCGTGAGCCCTCGCTGAACACCGCGACCCGGTCGCCGAGCTTGAGCGCCTCGTCGATGTCGTGCGTGACGAACACGATGGTCTTGCGGATCCGCCGCTGAAGATCGAGGAACTCCTCCTGCAGCCTGCCGCGGGTGATCGGGTCGATCGCGCCGAACGGCTCGTCCATCAGCATCACCGGCGGGTCGGCCGCCAGCGCGCGGGCCACCCCGATCCGCTGCTGCTGTCCGCCGGAGAGCTGCTTTGGATACCTGGTGCGGAACTGGGCGGGTTCGAGGCCGACGAGGTCGAGCAGTTCGTCCACTCTGGACTCGGTGCGGGCCTTGTCCCAGCCCAGCAGACGCGGCACCAGGCCGATGTTGGCGGCGACGGTCATGTGCGGGATGAGGCCGACCTGCTGGATGACGTAACCGATGTGTCGACGCAGGTCGTCCACATCGACCTTGGTCACGTCCTTTCCGTCGATCCAGATGCGCCCGCCGGAGGGTTCCACCATCCGGTTGATCATCCGCAGCGTGGTCGTCTTGCCGCAGCCCGACGGACCGACGAAGACGACGAACTCGCCCGCGCGGATGTCCATCGACAGGGGCGCGACAGCGTCGCCGGACTGGCCGGAATAGCGCTTGTGCACGGTGTCCAGCCGAATCATGACGTCGGCGGGCGGGGGTGTTGTGGTTTCAGACATGGAGACCTCGCGGCGTGGTCAGGCGGCCGATCAGGATGAAGGCGGCGTCGAGTACGAGCGCGACGACAACGACGCCGAGGACGCCGCTGAGGGCCTCGTTCAGCGCGTTGGCGCCGCCGATGCGGGCCAGGCCGCGGAAGATCAGCTCACCGAGACCGGGGCCGCGGACCGCGGCGCCGATGGCCGCGATGGCCACGACCATGATCGTGGCGACCCGGATTCCATTGAGGATCACCGGCCAGGCCAGCGGCAGCCGGACGAGTCTCAGCCGTTGGGCGGACCGCATGCCCATGCCGCTGGCCGCGTCCAGCACGGCAGGGTCCACGGATTCCAGGCCGGTCACGGTGTTGCGCAGGATCGGGAAGATCGCGTACACCGTCAACGCCACGACCGCGGGCGCCAGACCGAGCCCCAGGATCGGGATCAGGATGCCGAACAGGGCGAACGACGGGATGGTGAGCAGCGTCCCGGTCACCGACAGCAGCGCGGATCGCAGCCGGGGCATGCGTTCGCTGCCCAGCGCGAGGCCCACGCCGATCACGGTGGCCGCCGCCACGCTCAGCAGGACGAGCTGGATGTGTTGCAGGGTGAGGAAAAGGATTCGGTCGGCGTTGCGGATGACATAGTCGTCGAAGGACATCCGGCTCACTCCACCTTCGTCGGGCCGAACGCCTGGCCCAGGAACTCGTCGATGAGGTCGACAACCGACTTGAACGTCGTGTGGTCGTCGAACATCCACTCGGTGTGTCCGTGCTCGGGCAGCAGTTCCAGTCGCTTGGGCTCGCCCGCCCGCTCGAACAGGTCCGCGGCCTCCTCGGGCTTGTGCAGCTCGTTGCGCTCGCCGTGCACGATCAGCAGCGGGCGCGGCGCGATCCGGTGCACCACCTCGAAGGGCCGGAACCGCAGCAGGTAGTCCGCCGACTCCAGCGTCACGCCGGAGCCGAACCCGGGCGCCCGGTACAGCTCCTCGCCGACGTAGCCGTCGGTCCGGTCGTCCAGGTCGAGCCGGACGATGTCCCACGGCGAGGTGATCTCGGAGCGGCCCGCGGTGGCGCGCACCGCGCGGTCGGCGTCGATGCGCCGCAGCAATGTGGACCACGACGTCTCGTCGTGCATGTTGCGGGTCGAGCGGTATCCGTCGGCGACGGCGTTGCACGAGACCACCGCGCCGACCCGCGGGTCGTCGGCGGCCTCGGCCACCACGACGCCGCCGCCGAGACCCCAGCCGAGCAGGGCGATCCGGTCCGCGTCGAGCAGTTCGTGCGCGCTGACCCGGTCGACCGCGGCGCGCACGTCCTCCACCCAGTCCTGCGGCACGAGTCTGCCGCGTTCCCCTTCGCTGAGGCCGAAGCCGCGGTAGTCGAAGGCCAGCACCGCGTAGCCGCGCGGCGCCAGTGCCCTGGCGAACCGCTCGGGGTGGATGACCTTGAGCCCCTGGTAGCCGCTCGCGGGCACGACCACCGGGTACGGCGCGCCGGAACCGTTGTCGTCGGGCAGATGCAGGTCCGCGTCGATACGCAATCTGTTGCTGTAGAAGGAAAGCGGAACGGAAGGCATGGCTGGGTTATCTCCTGGGCTGGGTTTCTGGGACCTGGCCGGTCACAGACCTGGTTCGGATGAGATGGCTCGGGACAGGTGCGTCGCCGCGGCCGCGACGTGCTGGCCCGCCTGCCACAGGCGACCGCGCAGCCGATACGCGGGCGCGGACACGTTCAGCGTCGCGATGATCCGCCCGGTGAAGTCGCGGACCGGGGCCGCGGCCGCCACCAGGTCGGGGTCGAACTCGCCGTCCGCGGTGGCGAACCCACTCTGTCTGGCCTCGCGCAGTCGACGCAGGAACTCGTCGACGGACTTCGGTGCCTGCGGGCCGGGTCCGGGCGTGGCCAGCCCGTCGAGCAGGGCCCGCACGGCCTCGTCGGAGTGGTCGAACAGCAGCGCCCGGCCCGAGGACGTGCAGTGCACCGGCGCCGTCCGGCCGACCCACCCCACCGCCTCGATGGACCGCTGGGAACTCTCGGACAGGATCGTCAGCACGTCGCGCCCGCGCAGCACACTGAGGTGCACCCGCTCCGCCAACTGGTTCGACAACTGCCGCATCACCGGGGGCGCGAGCAGCAGCAACCGCTGGTCACCGGCCCGTGCGGCCAGGGTGAAGAACCGCCAACCCAACCGGTGTCTACCGTCGCTGTCGCGTTCCACCACCCCGAGGTCGACCAGCGGCCGAAGCTGCCGGGACACACTGGACTTGTCCTTGCCCAGGGCGCGGGCGACCTCGGCGCCGGTCATCCCGTCCGGCGCCGCGCTCAGCGCCTCCAGGGTCCCCAGGAGCCGCGCCGCGGTCGACCGCTCCTGCTCGGACATGCCGGGCAGCTTGGCCCTGTGTGGTGAAGCACGCAACAGCTCGTTGCGTTTAACGCAACCCGGCGCGGCTCATGCCGAGCGGCGTCGTGCGGGTTGCCGGGACGCCCGTGGACAGTCTCTTCGGGACGGTGCATGGGCGGAGGGTCAGCGGGGCTGTGTCACCGCAACGGGTTCAGGAACGCGGCGGCCCGCTCGGCACCCGCGCGGCGCGAGGCGTCGTCGGTGCCGACGCGGAGGGTGGCGTAGAGGCCCGCCGCGAGTTGGTCGACGACTTCCGCTGGAAGATCGCTTTCCAACGTCAGCGAGGCGGCGGCGGACCCCTGCGGAACCCGGTCCTCGATGCGCTTCATCAGGCCCACCAGCACGACCGATTCGCGGATCTCGGTCTCGTTGACGCCGCCTTCGGCGATCGTGCTCTCGTCGTTGTCCGCCAGCTTTACCGGCAACGCTTTGTCGGGATGCTCGAAGAACGCCTTCTGAATACGCTTCGCCGCCGCGATGTAGTCTTTATAAGTGTCGACGTCGAGTGGTCGCGGTACCGGTAGTTCGTTCCAGAGTTCCGATCCGGTGTAGCCGTTGACTTCGAGCCGAACACTCGCCTTCACCTGGCCGAGCTCGACTGATGCCGCGATCGCGGGCAGCGTCAGCGAGGTCACGTTGCTGACGTCGCTGATCTCCACCAGCAGCCGGTATCCGTATCCCCAGGTCTCCGAACGCCGGGTTCGCGGGATCTTTCGCACAGCGCTCCGAGCCACGTCGATGACCAGCAGTCGGTAGTCGGCGGACGCCTTGACGGAGCCGAGCGTGAAGCCCGCCTCGACCGCCGCCTGCTGCTCCAACTGATAGATGCTCGACGTCCATTGCGCGTACTGAAGATTCGGTGCTGATTGGGGTGAACTCTCGTCGCCAACGGCGATCGCGCGCATAGCCATGTCTGGTCCGTTCGCCTGGTTTCCTCCGTCGGCCTGCTCTTTGATACTCGTTGTTGTCGGCGTGCCCGTTACCGTGGGAGTACCCGCCCGCCGTCCCGGCCTGCGCGACGAGGGAGGTTTCTGGAGTGGAAAATGGGGTGTCGTAGGCATTCCCGGTGGCGCTGGGGCCTGGATACCGTGTTTCGCGACGACAGGTGTCCAGGGCCGGGAAAACGGGAGAATTCGATGGCAGACAGCTTGACAGGAACGGTCGCGCTGGTGACCGGGGCGTCCAGTGGCATCGGGGCGGCCACCGCGGTGGAACTGGCCGGGCGGGGGGCGGCGGTGGCCTTGCTCGCCCGCCGCCAGGATCGGTTGGCGGCGGTGGCGGAGCGGATTCGGGCGGGCGGCGGTACGGCGGAGATTGTCGAGCTCGACGTCACCGATGCCGACGTTGTCGCAGCGGCGGTGGAAACCGTGGTGCGGCGGTTGGGGCGGCTGGACACGGTGGTCAACAATGCGGGCGTGATGCTGCTCGGCGGGTTCGAGAGCGCGCCGCCGCAGGAGTGGGAGCGAATGGTGTCGGTCAATCTGACCGGGCTGCTGCACGTCACCCGGGCGGCATTGCCCTATCTGAACAAGGCGGCCGAACAACCGCCGCGGCAGGTGGCCGACATCGTGAACATCAGCTCGATGGCGGGCCGGAAGGCATTTCCCAGCGGCGGGGTCTACAACGCGACGAAATTCGCGGTAGGCGCGTTCAGCGAATCGCTTCGGCAGGAAGTCACCAGCAGGCACATTCGGGTTTCCGTGGTGGAGCCGGGCGTGGTGGCCACGGAACTGGCCAGCCATAACCGGCCCGAGGTGCAGGCGGCGCTGAGCGGGCAGTTCGCCGATCTGGAGACCCTGCGGCCCGAGGACGTCGCCGATCTGATCGGGTACGTCGTCACCTGTCCGCGGCACGTGGCGATCAACGAGGTCCTGCTGCGGCCGACCGCTCAGGTCTTCTGACCGGTCACCAACTTGCGGGCGTCCGCGACGGACGGGCAGCCCGCCAGGCCGAGGGCCTCGGCGAACTCGGCGGCCAGCAGGTCGAGCACCTGGCGCACGCCCGCGGCGCCCGCCACGGCCAGGCCCCACAGCACCGGGCGGCCGACGAGGACCCCGGACGCGCCGAGCGCAAGCGCTTTCAGCACGTCGGTTCCACTGCGGATCCCGCTGTCCAGCAACACCTCGCAGCGCTCGCCAACCGCGTCCCGGATCAGCGGCAGTGCCTGGCAGGCGGGCGCGGCGCCGTCGAGCTGGCGGCCGCCGTGGTTGGAGACGACCACCGCGTCCACCCCGCACTCGACCAGGCGCACCGCGTCGTCCGGGTGCAGGACGCCCTTGACGATCAGCGGCAGCCGAGTACGTTCGCGCAGGTCATCGACGTCCGACCAGCTCAGCGACGGGTCGAGCGCGGCCCTGGTGTGCGCCGCGACGGCCGACCCGCCGGAGGCCGCGTCGTGGGCCGCGGACGGGGCGCCGCCGTCGAGGTTGGCCGCCGTGACGTGGCCCGGCAGCGCGAACTGGTTGCGCAGGTCCCGCAGCCTGCGGCCCATCCACGGGACGTCGGCGGTGAGCATCACCGCGCCGCAGCCCGCGTCCTCGGCGCGCCGGACCAGGTCGAGGGTGCGGGCCCGGTCGCGCAGCCAGTAGAGCTGGAACCAGGTCGAGCCGCCCATCTCGGCTATTCGCTCCACGGAATGCCCGCTGAGGGTCGCGGCCGTGAACGGAATTCCCGCTTCCTTGGCCGCGCTTGCCGACGCCAATTCGCCATCGGGATGCACGAGGGTCTGATAGGCCATCGGCGCGATGGCGACCGGCATCGACGCCCCGGCGCCGAAGAATTCGGATCTTGGGTCGCACCGTGACACGTCGCGGAGCACCCGGGGTAGCACGTACACCTGGGACAACCCGGTGATATTCGCGGCCAGCGTACTTTCCGTGCCGCTGCCGCCCGCGATGAAATCCCACACGTCCTTGGCGAGTACCGAGCGGCACCTGCGCGCCAGTTCCGGGATATCCAGCGGAGTTTCGGTGTTGGTCATGATCTCGCTCCAGATCGGCCCGAAGACGTGGACCGTCAAGTCGTAACACAACACCGGGCCGGGCAATACGCTTGCCCTGTCTTGCCGGCGAGACAGCGTCCCCCGCACCTTGCTTGCCGCCCGGCGGACATCGTAGCGTTGAATCCCGGAGCTGATTCTGAAGAATGTGGCAACAGTAGGGATGCCCGATGACTGTCGAAGCAGCAAAGGCCACCCGGGCGGTACTGTCCGGGAATTGGGTCGACGACATTCTCCTCGGCGGTGCCGACGCCGAGGTCTGCCTGTGGCTCGACGAACCGATCGATCGGGCCCAACTCCGGCACGCGGTCCGCGTCCGCCAGATCGAGTTGGCGGCCGAGGGCGTGCGGCGCGGCGGGACCGTCGCGCTGTGGCTGCCGCCGTCGCTGGAGTTCGTCGTGACGCTGCTGGCGGTCTGGCGCTCCGGCGGCCGGGCGATCCTGTTCGACTACCGGCTCACCCAACACGAGGTCGACCTCGCCTGCCAGCGCCTGCGGCCCCAGTTCGTGGTCAGGGCGCGCGGCACCAGGGGCGGTGCCCTGCGCGGCTACCTGGACGTGGTGGACACCATTGTCGAAGCCCGATCCGGTCTGCCCGCCACGACCGAGCACGTGCTGATCCAGCTCAGCTCCGGGTCCACCGGCCCGTCGAAGGTCATCGGCCGCACCGCCGAGAACCTGATCGCCGAACTCGGCCGGTACAGCCGGATGGCAGGCGTGGCGGGCGAAGGCGAGCGGATCGTGCTGCTCTCCTCGATGGTCCACGTGCTCGGCCTGGTCGGCGGCGTTATGTTCGGACTGCACGCGGGCGCGCAAGTCGTTGTGCCGCAACGGATGACCGGGGAGGGCATCTTGCGCACGGTCGCCGCGGGTGACGCGCCCACCACCGTGATCGGCGTGCCGTTCCACATCGAACTGCTCACCGCGGTGGCCGATCCGGCCCCGCTGTCGCAGTTGATTCGGATGACGACCGGCGGCGAACTGGTCCGGCCGCGGGTGGCGGAGGCGTTCCTCGACCGGTACTCCGCCTTCCTGGGCACGATGTACGGGATGACTGAGACCGGCGTGATCGCCGAAGATCTGTCCGGCGGACACCGGCCCGCGCTCGCGCCCGCCCCTGGCATGGAACTGCGGGTCGCGGGCGGCGAACTGCTGGTGCGCACGGCGCGGACGCCGTACCTCGGCGCGGTCGACCCCACCCGCTGGGTCGACGGCTGGCTGCACACCAAGGACGCGGGAACCATCGACGCCGCAACGGGTCTGGTGACCGTGCTCGGCAGGCTCGACGCCCAGGTGTCGATCGGCGGGCTGAAGGTCGACCTGATGGAGATCGAACAGGTCGTGTCCGGCTTGCCGGGGGTGACCGAGGCCGTGCTGGTGTACGACCGCGGCATCGCGGCCTACGTGGTCGTGGACGACTCGGTGACGGTGGCCGACCTGCAGGAGGGTCTCGCCGCGCAGGTGGCGCCGTACAAGCGGCCGCAGCGGTACACGGTGCTCGACAAGCTGCCACGCACGGTGACCGGCAAGATCGTCCGCGACCTCGCCGCGCTGGCCGCCGCCCGCCGACCGGAATGCGACGCGGCGTAGCGCTCGTCATACCGGCCGGGTGAGGACGTCATGATCGCGTCCGGGCGCATTTCACACCGATAAACCAATTTTCTACTCTCTCGTTGCGCATTGCTTGCCCCCCTCCTTCGGCACGCCGTAGCTTCGGATCGCAAGAATCCTGGTCCGAAGTTCGAGCGATCCTGCCTGGTGGGGAAACGTCATGAATCTGACCAAGACCGCGACCGAATTAGCCGGCCTGCCGGTGGTGCTACCGAATTCACCGGCGGCGGGCGAATCAGCCGTACCGAGTCGAATCAATCTCGACGGTTGCGCGGTGACCAGACGCAATTCGCTGATCCTGCCGACCGAGCTTCCGGTAGACCGGTGGCGGGACATCGGCGAACAGATCCTGCGCATCTCGAACTCGTCCGGTTGGTGGTTCGGCGATTGGTTGCTCTACGGCGAGCGGACCTATCCCGACCGCTACCGCAAGGCGATCGAGGGCACGATGCTGGACTACCAGACCCTGCGCAACTACGCGTGGATCGCGCGCCGGTTCCGGCCATCTCGCCGGCGAGACAGGCTCAGCGTGCAGCACCACATCGAGGTGGCCGCCCTCTCCGACGAGGAGCAGGACGCCTGGCTGGACCGCGCGGAGCGCTTCTCCTGGTCCAGGAACAAGCTCCGGGCGATGGTCAAGACCGACCGCGAGGTCGAGGCGCGGGCGACCGCACCCGCGAACGCGCCCGAACAAGCACACGTCGCGTTCCGGCTGAACATCTCGCCGGAACGCAAACAAGCCTGGGTGGACGCCGCGGAACGGGCGAACCTGGTGCTGGTCGAATGGATGGAAATCGAGCTGGATCGCGCCGCGAACCCCGGAGAATGTGCGGGCTAGTTCGGTTGCGGCCGCTCGGGTCGACCCGCACAATTGGTTGTAGACCGCTTTTGGTCCTGGTCGGAAATCACCTCTGCGAGCGCGGCAGGCGCTTGTCCGCACGAAGGGAAACGGGATATGAGCGAGCAGGTGCAAGAGCTGGTGCTGGATGTGCTGAAAGAAATGAACTACGACGTCGAGGACGTCGACGGCGACATGCAGCTCGGGCCGTCCGGGATGGACCTGGAATCGCTGACCGTCGCGGAGTTGGCCGTTCGGATCGAGGACGCCATCGGCGTGAAGTTCTACGACGACGACATGGAGCGCGTGGTCACCATGACGCTCGACGAGTTCGTCGCCGAGATCGACTCCCGGGTGGCGCTCACCGAGGCGTCGGGGTCCGGCACGTGAGCGTGATCGTCCCGCCCGGCCGAGACGACGTGGTGGACATGCTCTCGACCTACGGGTCCCGGCAGGCGGCGGACGTCGAGGAGCACATCGGCTCGCTGGAGCGGGCGTGGCTCATCCACCAGGTCGAGCAGCGCTACACCGTGGAGTTGGACTTCAGCGACGAGCAGGTGGACCGGATCACCACGGTGTCCGCCGCGGTGTCCGTCCTCGCCGAACTGCTGGCGGGCGGCGATGGCTGAGTCAGCCGGAACCGCCTCGCCGGTGGTCATCAGCGGCCTCGCCGTCCTGTCCGCGTGCGGACGAGGGACCGAGCCGCTGGCGGCCGCCGTGTTCGAGGGGGTTCCGGCGTTCGGATCGGTGACCCGGTTCGACGTCAGCCGCCGACGGGCCACCGTGGCCGCGGAGAATCCGCTGGTCACGAGCCTGGTCGAGGAACTGGCCCTGGTGATCGCGGACGCGGGCGAGCGGGCCGGGCTGACCCCGGCCGAGCGCGCGGACTGTCCGCTGCTGTTGGCCGCGCACGCCGAGCCGAGCGGGGTCCGGTCGGCGGCGTACCAGGGTGCGGGCGCGCTCGCCGCGGCGGTGGCGGCGGGCGCGGGCCTGCGCCGGGCACCGCGCGCGTATACCGCCGGGTGCGTCGCGGCGAGTTCGGCGGTCGCCGACGCCGCGACGATGGTCGGGTCCGGTCGGGCCGAGCGGGTGGTCGTCGCGGCGGGCTACCTGGTGGACGCCGACTACTTCGCCCTGTTCGACGCGGGCGGCGCGCTCGCCGACGACGGCAGGGTCCGCCCGTTCAGCGCGGGTCGCCGGGGGCTGCTGCTCGGCGACGCGGTGGTCGCCGTGGTGGTCGAATCGGCTGCGGCGCAACGGAATCGGGGCGCGCGAGCGGTGGCCGAACTGGTCGGCTGGGGCCGGGCGGGCGACGCCCACCACGTGTGCAGGCCGCGACCGGACGGCGTCGGGCTGGCCAGGGCCATCCGCGCGGCCCTCGACCGCGCCGGGCTGACGCCCGCGGATATCGGCTATATCAACGCGAACGGCGCGGGGTCGGTCATGGCCGACGCGGCCGAGTCGGCGGCGCTGCGCCGCGCGTTCGGCGACCGGGCCACCGAGGTGCCGGTCAGCTCCACGAAGTCGGTGCACGGGCACGCGTTGGAGGCCTCGGCGTTGCTCGAACTGGTGGCCACCGTGCTCGCCGTGCGCGAGCGGCGGCTGCCCGTCAACGCCGGATTTCTCGGGCCGGACGAGGACTGCCCGCTCAACCTGGTGCGCGAACCGAACCGGGAAACCCCGACGCGGTACGCGCTCAGCCTGAACTCGGCGTTCGGCGGCGCCAACACCGCGCTGTTGGTCGGTGCGGCATGATCGGCGACCTGACCGACCGCGCGGGTACCGCCGGGCTGACGCTGCTCGCCGCGGCGAGGTGGCCGGAAACCGAGGCACCGACACCGATTCCGGGGTTCGTGGTGTCCACGTTCAGCCCGCTGGTCGCCGCGGTCGCCGACCGGTGCCTGCGCACGTACTTCGGGGACCCCCCGGCCGACCCGGCCCATGGTGGTCGAACCGCGGTCGTGGTGTCCAGTGTGGACGGTGATGTGGCCACGGCAGCCGCCGTCGCCAAGGCCGTCGACAACGGCTCACGGGTGTCCGCACTGCTGTTCTACCAATCGGTGCCCAACTCGGTCGCCGGTCACATCGCGGCGAAGTGGGGGCTGGCAGGCCCGCTGGTGTGCACCAGCCCGACCGCGGACGCCCTGGACGACATGTTCGACCTCGCCGCGCTGCTCTTCGACGACGGCGACGCCGCGCACGCCCTGCTCGTCCTCGCCGGGTCCGGGACTGGGTCCGGGTCCGGGCCTGGGGACGACGAGACGGTCGCGGTCCTGGTCACCCGGTTCGACAGCGAGTACCTCAAGGGAGACGACAATGAGTGGCAGGAATCTTCGCGCACGACTCGCTGACGACCCGGCGCTGGGCACCGGGAACGTGCTCAGCACGCTGGTCGGCTACGGCAGCGGCCGCGACACCCCGACGCTGACCTTCGACTCCGATGTGGACGGTCACCGGGCCGGGGAATCGCTCAGCCTGGCCGAACTGGAGCGCTGCGTCGCGGCCCGGGCGGGCTGGCTGCGGGCACACGGGATCGGCCCGCGCGACGTGGTCGCGGTGTACTCGTCGGTCGCGGCCGACATGGTGCTCGGCTTCCTCGCGCTGACCCGGATCGGCGCCATCGCCGCGCTGGTCAACGGAAACCTCGACGGCGCCACGGCCGCGACGTACATCAGCAGGCTGCGGGCGACCGGCGTGCTGACCGACGAGGCGCACCGACCGCTTCTCGTCGCGCACGACCCGGGCACCGATCTGCTCGGCGACACCGCGGAACTGGGCGGCGGCGACCCGGCGCTGGGCACCACGCCGTACCGTCACCACCGCGACGACCCGGTCTCCCTGACGCACTCCTCCGGCACCACCGGCATTCCCAAGGCCGTGCTGCACACGCACGCGACCCTGTTCGCGGCCAACCGCAACCGGTTGCGCCTCCCGCGCGCCCAGGGGGTCGACCGGATGCTGAGCGCGCTGCCCGCCGCACACGCCGCCACCCTGATCGCGGTCAACCTGGCCCTGTGCAACCAGGCCGAGTTCTTCCCACTGAGCAAGCAGAGTGGCGCGGCGGTGCTGGACGCGATCGAGCACTGGCGCCCGTCCGGCGTCTTCGGGTTCGCGGCGACGTGGGCGGACATGGCGAACATCGATCTGTCCACTCGCGACCTGGACTCGGTCGGCCTGTGGTGGAACACCGGCGACTGCGCGCACGAGGCGCACATCCGCAAGCTCATCGGGGTCGGCAACCACGCCGTCGCCACCGCGCAAGGCGTGGTGCGCAAGCCGGGGTCCCGGCTCATCGACGGACTGGGCACCTCGGAGCTCGGGCAGTCGCCGTTCTTCATCACCCACGGACCCGGCACCACCCGGTACGGCCGCTGCATCGGAAAGCCGCACGTGCACGCGAAAGTAGCCGTGCTCGGCCCGGACGGCGATGAGCTGCCGCCCGGAGAGGTCGGACTCCTCGGCGTGCAGGCCGAGTCGATCACGCCCGGGTACTGGAACGACTCGGTGAGCACCTACCGGTCCAAGCTCGCGGGCTACTTCCTGCCCGGCGACCTGGTTTTCCGCGACGAGGAAGGGTTCTACTACCACCTCGACCGCGCCACCGACGCCGTCGACCTCGGCGACGGCAAGCGGCTCTACACCGCGATGTCCGAGGAACGCGTGTTGACGGCCATCGCCGACATCGCCGACTGCACGGTGATCGCGTTCCAGACCGACGGCAAGGCGGTCGTGGACGTGCTGCTGCGGCTCGCCCCGGACGCCGACCCCGAGCTGGATCGCACCCAGGCGGTGCTTTCCGCCCTCGGCGAGGCCGCCGCGGCCGCCGTGCGGCGGGTCACCGTGGTGCCCGCGGGCGACATCCCGACCGGTCCGACCGGCAAGGTCCGCAAGGTCGCGCTGCGCGAGCGGCACGCCGAGCTGACGGCTGCGGGGACACCGTGAGCGGGGCCAGTCGACCCCATGCCGTGGTCACCGGCATCGGTCTGACCACACCGCTGGGCGACGGGGTCTCCGAGTTCTTCGACGCGCTGTGCACCGGCCGTTCCGGGCTGCGGCGGCCACCGAGGAACCATCCCGTCGCGTCCACTGTGGAGGTTGCCGGGATCGCGCGGCCCATCGAGGCGGCCGAGTTCGTCTCGCCGCGCGACGGGTTGCACGTCGACCGGTACGTGCTGCTGGCGATGTCCGCGGCGAGCGACGCGCTGATCGACGCCAAGCTGGTCGTCGGCCAGGACGTCGACGCGCGGCGCGTCGCGGTCGTCGTCTCGACCGGCGGCGCGGGCCTGGAAACCTATGAGCGCCAAGCCCTCGCGCGGCACGACCGGGGGCGGGCCGCGATCAGCCCGTACTACCTGCCCGGCATGCTGCCCAACATGGCGGCGGCGCGGATCGCCATCGCGCACGGCATCCGCGGGGTCAGCTCGTCGATCGCGACGGCGTGCGCGGCGGGCGCGCAGGCGGTGGCCGAGGCGCTGCGGATCATCCGGGCCGGTGAGGCCGATGTGGTGGTGTGCGGCGGATCGGACGCGCCGCTGCACCCGACTGTCGCGTTGGGATTCGCCAACGCCAGGGCACTGGCCACCGGTTGGGACGACGACCCGGCCGCGGCCAGCAGACCGTTCGACCGGCGCCGCAACGGTTTCGTGCTCGCCGAGGGCGCGGGAATCCTGGTGGTGGAACGGCGCGAGCACGCCAACGCGCGCGGTGTCATCGGCTACGCCGACCTCATCGGCTGGGGCGGGTCCACCGACGCGCACCACCCGACGACGCCGCGCCCGGACGGCGAGGGGGCGGCGGAGTGCATGCGCCGCGCGCTGATGGACGCGGGCATC
The DNA here is from genome assembly GCF_052390155.1 of Actinokineospora sp. Classification (NCBI taxonomy): domain Bacteria; kingdom Bacillati; phylum Actinomycetota; class Actinomycetes; order Pseudonocardiales; family Pseudonocardiaceae; genus Actinokineospora; species Actinokineospora sp. The sequence continues at coordinate 50,965 of NZ_JBQTHF010000042.1, forward strand.
GCGCCGCGGCACGTCGACTACATCAACGCGCACGGCACAAGCACCAAACTGGGCGATGTCGCGGAGACCAGGGCGATCCACACCGTGTTCGGCGCCCACGCGCCCGCGGTGAGTTCGACCAAGTCGGTCACCGGGCACATGCTCGGCGGCGCGGGCGCGATCGAGGCCGCGGCGACCGCGATCGCCATCGCGGCGGGCGAACTGCCGCCGACGCACAACCTCACGGATCCAGACCCGGCCTGCGATCTGAACCACATCCGGGACAAGGCGCGCCGCGCCGACGTCTCGATCGCCATGTCCAACTCGTTCGGCTTCGGCGGACACAACATCAGCCTGCTGTTCGGCCGGTCCCAGACCAGGACCGAGCGGGAACGCACGACGGCCGAAGCACAGACCCAGGTGGTCGACACCCGATTCTCGCGCAACGGACACAGCAAGTTCAGAGGAGCACTGTGATGAAGATAGGCACTGTCGACCATGTCGAGTTCTACGTGGGTGACGCGCAGCAGGCCGCGTTCTATCTGTGCACCGCCTTCGGGTTCCGCGTTTTCGGTCAGGGCGGACCGGAAACGGGCTTGGTCGGCCAGCGTTCGGTGCTGTTGAGCCAGGGCGGCATCCGCATCCTGCTCACCTCGGGCCTCGCGCCCGGCCACCCGGCCACCGAGTTCGTCAGCAGGCACGGCGACGGGGTGGCCGCGATCGCCTTCGGCACCGACGATGTGGCCACGGCGTACGCCGAAGCGGTCGAGCGCGGCGCCGCGGGCATCGCGCCGCCGGTGGTGCACGAGCACGAGGGCGAGCGGGTCGTTCTGGCGACGGTGTCCGGGTTCGGCGACGTGCACCACCGGCTGGTCGAGCGGCACACGCGGCCGGAGAACTTCCTGCCCGGCCTGATCGACGTCATCGGGCCCGACCCGGACGCGGGCGACGACCTGCTGCGCGAGATCGACCACTTCGCCGTGTGTCTGCCCGCGGGCACGCTCGGCCCGACAACCCGGTTCTACCAGGATGTCTTCGAGTTCGAGCAGGTGTTCGCCGAGCGCATCGAGGTCGGCGACCAGGCGATGGACTCCGCCGTGGTGCGCAGCCCTTCCGGCAAGGCGACGTTCACGCTGATCGAGCCGGACGCCGCGCTGCGTCCCGGCCAGATCGACGACTTCCTGCGCCGCAACGGCGGCGCGGGCGTGCAGCACATCGCGTTCGAGACCGACGACATCGCCTCGGCGGTCGCCACCCTGGGGCGCTGGGGGGTCGACTTCCTCACCACACCGGCGAGTTACTACGACGGACTGGAGCAGCGGCTCGGTCGCCCGGACATCGCGCTGTCGATCCTGCGCGAGCACAACGTCCTCGCCGACCGGGACCACGCCGGTCAGATGTTCCAGATCTTCACCAAGCCCATGCACGTGCGGCACACGCTGTTCTTCGAGCTGATCGAGCGGCACGGCGCGCTGACCTTCGGCAGCGGCAACGTCCGCGCGCTCTACGAGGCCGTCGAACGCGACCAGGACAACGCCCGGCAAGCGGCCTGATCACCGACCCGATGAACCGAGAGGCACCCACTATGTCGACCAGCAGCATGTCGACCACCGACTTCGTGTTGTCCAGAGCGGAGTCCGACTTACTGCCGTCGGCAGCCGACGTGCAGTCCTACGCCGAACACGGCTGGTACCTGTCGAAGAAGTTGCTGACCGACGACGAGGTAGACGACCTGGTGGCGGCGAGCGACCGGTTCTACGCGGGACACCGCGACCGCACCCTGCCCGCGCACCCGGCCAACCTGGCGTACTGGACGCCCGCGGACGGGCATGCCATGCGGCACAACGACTACATCCACTACGAGAGCGACGTCATCGCGCGCATCCTGCGCAAGCCGATCATCGGCGCCACCGCGGCGCGGCTGGCCCAGGCGGACGAGATCCGGGTGTTCCAGTCGACGATGATCCTCAAGGCACCGGTGGCGACCGAGCCGACGAACGTGGTGCCCTGGCACTTCGACAAGCACTACTGGCAGACCTGCACCTCGGACCGGATGCTGACGGCGTTCATCCCGTTCACCGACTGCACCGAGGAAATGGGCACCATCACGATGGTCGACGGGAGCCACCGCTGGCGGGAGATCGGCGGCGGCGACAGCACGACCCGACACTTCGCGAACCGGGACAACGGCGAGCTGGAAGCCCTGCTGGAAGACAACGCCGCGCACAACCAGGCGACGGTGCGGAAGATCCCGGTCACGATTCCCAAGGGGCACATCAGTTTCCACCACTGCCGCACCTACCACGGCAGTGGCCCCAACCGCAGCGACCAGCCGCGCCGCGCGATCTCGCTGCACCTGCAGGACGGGGCCAACCAGTACCGGCCGTACCGGCGGTCGGACGGCACGGTGGTCGAGTACAACCACGACAACCTGGTCCGCACGGCCCCGCAGGGCGGACCCGACTACGCCGACCCCGAGTACTGCCCCGTGTTGTGGAGCTGAGCCATGGCGCCGACCGAGAGTGATTCCGCGCTGTACCAGGCGATGCGCCTGATCCGGGTGTTCGAGGAGCGCGCGCTCGACCTGGTGGCGACCGGCGAGATCGTCGGCGGCATCCACCCCTACATCGGGGAGGAGGCCGTGGCTGTCGGGGTGTGCGCCGCGCTGCGGGCGGACGACGTGATCGCGAGCACCCACCGCGGCCACGGCCACGTCCTGGCCAAGGGCGCCGACCCGGCGCGGATGATGGCCGAACTGTTCGGGCGGACCACCGGGCTGAACCGCGGGCGCGGCGGCTCGATGCACGCCGCCGATGTCAGCAAAGGGATTCTCGGGGCGAACGCGATCGTCGGCGCGAACGCGGCGATCATCGCGGGCGCGGCGTGGGCGGCGCGGCAGTCCGGCCGCGACCAGGTGGCCGTCTCCTTCTTCGGCGACGGCGCGCTGAACCAGGGGGTGCTGCTCGAAGCCCTGAACCTGGCGGCATTGTGGCGGCTGCCCGTGCTGTTCGTCTGTGAGAACAACGGATACGCCACCACGATGCCGACCAGGGACGGCGTCGCGGGCACCGCCGTGGGCCGCGCGGCGGCCTTCGGCATCCCGGCCGCGGTGGTCGACGGGATGGACGTCGCCGAGGTGCGCGCGGCGGCGGCGACCGCCGTGGCCCGTGCCGCGGCGGGCGGCGGGCCGACGTTCCTGGAGTGCCTCACCTACCGCTTCGAGTGCCACCACACGGTGGAGCGGGCGCTGCGCGTCGATTACCGCACCGAGGCGGAGATCGCGAGCTGGCGCACACGCGATCCTTTGGTGATCCAGGGAAATCGGCTCGACGCGGCTCGCCGGGACGACATCGACGCGGAGATCGACACGATCATCACCGACGCCGTCGAGTTCGCAAGGTCCAGCCCGCGCCCGCATCCGGTGGACGCGCTGGACCACCTCTACGCGTCCGGCCTGCGACCGAGAGCGGGGGTCAGCTAGATGCCACGATTGACCTATATCCAGGCGTTGAACAAGGCGTTGACCGCGGAGATGGCCGACGACCCGACGGTGTGCGTGCTGGGCGAGGACATCCGGGCCGCGCTCACCGGTCTCACCAGGGGCCTGGTGAAGAAGTTCGGGCCGGAGCGGGTGCTGGACACCCCGTTGTCGGAACAGGCGTTCACCAGTTTCGCCACGGGTGCTGCGATGTCCGGGTACCGGCCGGTCGTCGAGTTCCAGATCCCGTCGCTGCTGTTCCTCGCCTTCGAGCAGATCGCCAACCACGCGCACAAGTTCTCGCTGATGTCCGGTGGGCAGACCAAGGTCCCGGTCACGTATGTGCTGCCCGGCGCGGGATCCCGCGCCGGGTGGGCCGGACAGCACTCCGACCAGCCGCACAGTCTGTTCGCGCACATCGGGGTCAAGACCGTCATCCCCGCCACGCCGACGGACGCGATCGGGTTGCTGCGCACCGCGATCCGTGACGACGACCCGGTGGTCCTGTTCGCGCCCGCCGCCCTGCTGCGGACCCGGGAGGACGTGCCCGCCGAGGTCGCCGCGATCCCGTTCGGCGAGGGGCGGATCCACCGGTCCGGCTCGGACGTCACGGTTGTCGCGATAGGACACCTCGTGCAGGACGCTTTGGCCGTGGCCGAGCAACTCGCGGACCGGTACTCCGTCGAGGTTTTCGACCCGAGGACGGTCTACCCGTTCGACTGGGCGGGCCTCGCGGAGTCCGTCGGCCGGACCGGTCGGCTCGTGGTCCTGGACGACGGGAACCGGTCCTGCGGCGTCGCCGCCGAGATCGTGGCGACGGCGGCGGAGGAGATGGCGCTGGTCGCGCCGCCGAAGCGGGTCACCCGGCCGGACGGTGCCGTGCTGCCGTTCGCGCTGGAGCTGGACCAGTCGATCCAGCCGAGTCAGGAGGATCTGGCCTACGCGATCACCGCCGTCATGAAGTAGGGCCATCGACGAGGAGAGGTTCGACATGGTGAGTCAGCAGTCGGTGGACCGGGAAGCCGCCGACCCGTACTGCCTGCGGCCGGGCGAGGCCGCGGCGTGCCTGCGCGGGCATCCCTGGCGGCGCTTCGTCGTCGTCGGGGACAGTGTGGCCGAAGGGCTCGGCGAGGCGGTTCCGGGATATCGAGACAACTCGTGGACCGACCGGATCGCCGACGCGCTCGCCGCCGAGCGGCCGGACCTCGCCCATCTCAATCTGGGCAAGCGAAATCTCACCGCCGCCGAGGTCCGCGCGCACCAGCTCGCGGACGCTGTCGCGTTCGGACCGGACCTGGTACTGGTGGCCTGCGGCGGCTTCGACGTGTTGCAGCGGACCTACGACGACGATGCGGTGGGCGCGGAGATCGAGGCGATCATCCAAACGTTGCGCGAGCAGTCGTGCGATGTGGTCACGGTGGGCTTGTTCGACGGCTCGTACTCGCCCTATGTGCCGGACAAGCTGCGGGCGATGCTGCACCTGCGGTTGGGGCAGCTCGCCGACCGGACAGCCGCACTGTCCACTCGGTACGGTGGCATCCACGTGAGCCTCACCCGGCACCCGGCCGCGAAGAATCCCGACCTGTACGGCAGTGATGGACGACACGGCACCAGACGGAGCCACGCGATAGCCGCCGCGGAATGCATCCGGCGGCTCGGCGCGCGGCTGGACGAAATCCACGGGGAAACATGTCGAGCGAGACAATCCAGGTCTGCGTGATCGGTGCGGGTCCGCGAGGGCTGTCGGTGCTGGAACGCCTCTGCGCGAATGTCGCCGAATGCGTTCCGGCACACCGGACAGTGCGGATACACCTCGTAGATCCCTATGTGCACCAAGGCGGTCGGGTGTGGCGGGCCGACCAGGACCAAGAGTTCCTGATGAACACGGTGTCCGCGCAGGTCACCATGTTCCTCGACGACAGCGTCGAGTGCGCGGGTCCGGTGGTGGCCGGGCCGAGCCTGTACGAGTGGGCCCGGTTCGTGACCCTGCTCGACCCGTTCAACGACCTGCCCGAGGGCATTCGGCGGGAGGCCGCCGACCTGGGACCGAACTCCTATCCCTCACGGGCCTTCTACGGACACTATCTCGGCTGGACGCTGCGGCACATCATCCGCACCACCGCGCCGAACGTGACCATCGAGACCCACGCGCTGGACGCGGTCGACGTCCTCGACGCCGAGGACGGCACGCAGATCGTGGCACTCGCCGACGGCAGGCGGATCACCGAGGTGCACGCCGTCGTGCTTGCCCAGGGGCATGTCGGAATCGCGCTCAGCAAAGGGAAACAGGCCCTCGCCGACTTCGCGGCGGTGAACCACCTGCACTACGTCCCGCCCAGCAACCCGGCCGATGTGGACCTGGATTTCCTCGCGCCCGACGAACCGGTGATCCTGCGCGGCCTCGGGCTGAACTTCTTCGACCACATGGCGATGCTCACCCTCGGGCGGGGCGGGCGGTTCCAGCGGGGCGCGGACGGCAGGCTCACCTATCGCCGCTCCGGCCGGGAACCGAAGCTGATCGCCGGATCGCGGCGGGGCATCCCGTACCACGCGCGCGGGGAGAACCAGAAAGGCGTCTACGGCAGGCATCTGCCGTACTTCCTCACCCCCGCTGTCATCGCGGACATGCGGTGCAAGGCCGAGCGGGGCGAGCCGGTGAGCTTCGCGGCCGATCTGTGGTGGGTGATCGACGCCGAGGTGCGCGCGGTCTACTACGCGACCCTCGTCGGCGAGCGGGAGTGCACCTGCACGGCGGCGGAGTTCCTGCGCGAGTTCCGGGCGCTGGACCTCGGCCGGGTCGCGGGCGCCATACCGCTGGTCTCGACGGTGTCCGCGGCGGAAAGCGCGCTGCTGGACCGGTTCGGCGTCCCGGTCGACCAGCGCTGGGACTGGACGATCGTGGCGAACCCGTGCAGGCACGAGACTTTTCGCACCGCGCCGGAGTTCACGTCGTGGCTGGTCGCGTACCTGCGCAACGACGTGCAGGAAGCCAGGCGGGGCAACGTGCGCAGCGCGCTGAAGGCGGCGCTGGACGTCCTTCGCGACCTGCGCAACGAGATCCGGCTCGTGGTCGACCACGGCGGGCTGTCCGGTGACTCCTATCGGGACGAACTGGAGCGGTGGTACATGCCGCTCAACGCCTTCCTCTCCATCGGGCCGCCCGTGCAGCGGGTCGAGCAGATGGTCGCGCTGATCGAGAGCGGCGTGCTGCAGGTGGTGGGCCCGGGGATGACGGTGGAGTGTCGGCCGGACGGCGCGGGTTTCCTGGTCCGGTCGGCTCTCGTGCCCGACGGCGGGACGAGTGCCCGGGTGCTGATCGAGGCTCGGCTGCAGGAGATGGACATCCGCCGCACCACCGATCCGCTCATCCGCAACCTGCTCGCGGGCGGCGAGGCCAGGACGAACCGCATTCCCAACGCGGACGGAACCTATTACGAGACAGGTGGTCTGGCCGTCACGCCGCGGCCGTACCGGCTGGTCCAACAGGTACGCGGCCCGCACCCGCGCCGGTTCGCGTTCGGCGTGCCGACCGAGACGGTGCACTGGCTGACCGCGGCGGGCATCCGGCCGGGGGTGAACTCGGTGATCCTGGGCGACGCCGACGCCATCGCGCGGGCGGGCCTGCTCGTCTCGACCGCGCTGCACGGGATCGCGGAAGTCGGCGCGGTCCGCTACGACGCCGCCTGAACACGAAGAAGAGGGGGAGCCCCGGCTCCCCCTCTTCTTCGTGTTCAGGCCGCTTTGGCGGAGATCGCGGACTCCGCCGCGATGAACGCGGCGAGGCGCCGGACACCCTCGATGACCTGGTCCGGGTTCAGGTAGCTCACCGAGACCCGGATCTGCGTGCGGCCGCCCGGTTCGAGGTGGAAGTAGCTCATCGGGGTCCACAGCACCCCGTACTCGGTCGCCGAGCGCTCCAGCGCGGCGTTGTCCGCGGTGAAATCCACGTCCAGCACCAGGAAGAACCCGCCGTCCGGCTTGTTCCACCGGACGCCGAGTTCGGCGCGGCGGTCCGCCGGGAACCGCCGCTCCAGCTCGTCCAGCAGCACCGTGAGGTTGTTGGCGTAGAACCGAATGGCGGACTCGTTGGCCTCGCGCAGCCGACAGCCGTTCGCCACCAGCAGGCCCCCGATCAGCGCCTGGCTCAGCGCCGAGGTGTTGACCGTGGTGAAGCTCTTGATCTTCGACAGTTCGTCGGCCAGCAGCACCCGGGAACCGTTGGGAAGGACCACTTCCTGGTCCGCGATGACGTAGCCGACACGTGCGCCGGGCAGGCAGGTCTTCGCGAACGAGCCCAGGTAGATCACCCGGCGGTCCTGGTCGAGAGACTTCATCGTCGGCAGCGAGGTACCGTCCCGGCTGAAGAACCCGTACGGATTGTCTTCCAGGACAAGCAGTTCCGCGTCGGCCGCCGCCTCGATCAGGGCGCGCCGGTCCTCGGTCGCCAGGCACGCCCCGGTCGGGTTGGCGAAGTCCGGGACGACGTAGAACGCCCGAGGCCGTTTGCCCGCCGCACGCACCAGCCGCGCCGCGCGGGCGAGCGCCGCCGGCTCGACGCCGCGCTTGCCTTCCGGGACCTCGACAATCTCGATGTCGAGCAGCCGGGCCGCGCCGGTGATGCCGACGTAGCACGGGGAACTGACCAGCAGGACGTCGTCCGGGCCGCTGAACAGCGCCCGCAGCACCAGCAGCATGCCCTCTTGACAACCGACCGTGACCACGATGCTCGCCGGCGAGACAGCCAAGCCCTCGTCGTTGGCCAGCGTCCGCGCGATCAGGTCGTGGATGTGCCCGTTGGTCCGGCCGTACTGGAACAGGTTGGTGCGCACCTGCGCGGGCGTGTAGCCGAGATCGGTTTCCAGGTAGGCGGTGTAGGCCGCCAGGTACGTCGTGATGAGGTCCGGCTCGAACAGGCCCTCGTACGGCCTGCCGGGCGCGAACGAGATGGCCTCGGGGAACCGCGACGTCACCTCGTTGAGGAAGTTCATCGTGGCCAGCAACGGGTCCGACAGCGACCCGTGCAACTCGGCCTGGTCGAGGCTGATCGACATCACAACCGTCCGTTCAGCGCGGCGCGGAGCAGGTCCGCGGCCTGGGTCATCGCCCGCTTGCCCGCGGCCAGGGTTCGAGTCATCGCGAAGAAGCCGTGCACCATGCCCTCGTACTGAGTGACCGTGACCGGCACCCCGGCCTCGACCAGCTTGCGCGCGTACTGCTCGCCCTCGTCGCGCAGCGGGTCGTACTCCGCGGTGATCACCAGCGCGGGCGGCAGTCCACTGTGGCTGCCCGCCCGCAGCGGCGACGCCAGCGGGTTCGCGCCGTCCTCGGGGCACGCCAGGTAGTTGTCCCAGTACCAGGCGACGGAACGGGAGTTGAACAGGTAGCGGTCGGTGTTCTCCCGCCGCGACGGGGTGTCGGCCAGGTAGTCGGTGTTCGGGTAGGCGAGCAACTGAAAGGACAGCGCGGGCCCGCCGCGATCCCTTGCCAGCAGGGTGATCGCGGCGGCGAGGTTGCCGCCCGCGCTGTCACCGCCGACTGCCAGCCGGGTCGGGTCACCGCTGAATTCCGTCGCGTGCTCGGCGATCCAGGTCAGCGCGTGATAGCTGTCGTCGACGGCGGCGGGGAACTTGTGCTCCGGCGCCAGCCGGTACTCCACCGACACGGTGATGCAGCCTGCCGCGTTGGTCAGGTCGCGGCAGATCCCGTCCGCGGTGTCGAGGCAGCCGAGGGTCCACCCGCCGCCGAAAAGGTAGAGCAGCACGGGAAACGGGCCCGCTCCCGCCGGCCGGTAGATGCGCAGGGGCAGCGGCCCGCCGGGGCCGGGGATCTCGGTGTCGACCACCTCGGCGACGGGTTCGGGGGTCGCGGCGTTCGCGCGGATCGCCGCGAGGTCGGCGCGGCGCGCGTCCTCGACGGTCATCTCGTAGAGCGGTGTCGCGCCCGCGGTCTCGTTCCTGGTGCGCAATGCGAGCGCCTGTGGGTCCAGTGGCATGGCGGTTTCCTTAGGGCAGCGGGCGGGCCTCGATCGCCACCTCGGTGGCGCGCGAGGGCGAGTGGTGCACGGCGAGCACGTCGAAGCCTGCCTCGGCCAGCAGCGCCCGGTACTGCGCGACAGTGCGGTCGTAGCCCTCCATCATCACGAGCATGAGCAGGTCGACCAGCGTGGCCGACTTGGACTCCCGCGTCGGCTCGCCGTCGGACACGGTGTCCTCCAACACGATCAGCCGACTCGTCGGCGGCATGGCCGCGCGGGTGGTCCGCAGAATCCGCGCGGCCTTCTCGTCGGTCCAGTTGTGCAGCACCCGGCACAGCACGTACGCGTCGCCGCCGCCGGGCGCGGACTCGAAGAAGTCGCCCTCGACCAACTCCACCCGGTCGCCCACGTCCGCGAGCCGTACTTTGGCCTGGCAGAGCACTTCCGCGCGTTCGACGAGCACACCGCGCAGCCGCGGGTGACCGGCCAGGATCTCGGCCAGCAGCGCGCCCTCGCCGCCGCCGATGTCGACCAGGGTGGCCACGTCGGCGAGGTCGCACTCGGCCAGCGCGGGCGGCATCGCCAGCACGCCCTGGGCCGCGGTGAAGACCTGGTCGATCTCGGGGTGCTCGTCGAGGTAGTCGTAGAACGACTTGCCGTGCACCTTGTCGAACGCGGGCTGCCCGGTGCGCAGGGTGTGCGTGATCTCGGCGAACGACCGGATCACCTCGTCGCCGTAGATCAGCGCGTTCGCCCGCACCGAGCCCGGCACGTCCGACCGCAGCAGTTCACCGCCGCGGCGCAGCGCGAAAGTCTGCCCGGCCGACTCGGTGAACAGGCCCGCCGCGGCCAGCGCCCGCAGCACCCGGTAGAGCGCGCGTTCGTCGGCGCCCGCCGCGGCGGCGAGGTCGGCGACGGTGCGCGGCCCGGCGGCCAGCAGGTCGGGCACGCCGAGTCGGGCCACGGCGGAGCAGGACTGCGCGATCCAGGTGCTCGTCAGGATGCCGAGCAGCACGCTGCGCTGGGCGGTCCCTGGATTGCTCACTTCGGCCATGGCGTGGCCCTCCCGGTATTTGGTGATTACCATTGATGGAACAGCGTGCGCGCTGTCGAAGTCAAGGAATCGGCGGCGGAATCGGCATGAGAGTCGGCCCCTGCGGCGAAGTGGTGAATCGCTCATCTTGACATGGTCCGCGCCCGGCCCGGTACCGTGACAATGTCGCCGACTCGACGGTCACCTCTCTCGATAAAAACCCCACCAGGGAGAACGCATGAACTCGCCGCGTGTCAAGCCAACACCGGAAGATGTGGGCAAATTCTACGACGCGAAGGGGGGTGCGCTGGCCAAGCTGATGGGCGGCAATATCCACTACGGGTATTTCCACGGCCCGGACGACGACACCCCGTTCCCGCAGGCCGCCGAGCGGCTCACCGACCACATGATCGAGAAGATCGAGGCCAAGCCCGGCCAGCGCGTGCTCGACCTGGGCTGCGGGCGCGGCAAGCCCGCGATCCGGCTGGCGGACGCGGTGGACGTGGAGATCGTCGGCGTCTCGATCAGCCAGGGCGATGTGGACGAGGCCAACGAGCTGGCCAGGAGCAGCGGACTCGCCGACCGGGTCGCCTTCCAGCGGGCCAACGCGATGGACCTGCCGTTCGCCGCCGAGTCGTTCGACGCGGTGTGGGCGCTGGAGTCGATCTTCCACATGCCCGACCGGTTGCAGGTGCTGCGCAACGTCGCCACGGTGCTCAAGCCCGGCGGCAGGCTCGTGCTCACCGACGTCTTCGGCGACACCCCGGACACCACTGAGGGCCGCGCCGCGCTCGACCGGATCTTCGACTCCTGGTCGATCACCTCACTCGCCGATTTCGCCGATTACCCGCGACTGCTGGCCGAGGCCGGTTTGGAGTTTCGGGAGATCATCGATGTCAGCGACCGCACCAAGTACTCTCTTGGCAAATTCCTCGAACTGCTCCAAGGACAGGCGCCGGTGGGTACGGTCAGCACGCCGATGGACACGTGGAACAAGACCTTCGGCGGACTCGTGCAGATGGGTTACCTGCTGCTGGTGGCCGAGCGCGCCGCCGACTAGAAACGCTGAAAAAGGTGGCCTTCCAGAAATTCTGGAAGGCCACCTTTCGCGTACTTCGGGCTGAAGCAGGTGCCTACTCGCGCGCGGTGGGCAGTTTGCGGCACAGGCCGGTGCCCGAACCCGAGGAGAGCAGTTGCCCGCTCTGCGACCACAGGTCGGAGCGGAAGGCGACCAGGCCGTCCGCCGCGATGTGCGACGTGCCCGCCGCGTACAGCCACTCCGAGTCCGCGTCGGTGCGGTGGAACTGCACGTTGAGGTCGAGGGACGGCGCGATGAAGCCGACGTCGGCCGCGTGCGCGGACTGTGCCGCCGCCCAGCCCATCACGTCGAGCGGGATCAGTGTGCGGGCCGACTCGACGAGCGGGTCGTGGTAGCTCAGCGGGGTGCGGTAGCGGTACCAGCCGTGCCAGTGCGGCGCGCCCGGGGGGCGGGTCAGCCAGTTGTCGTACCACTCGATCGGGCGCCACTCGACGTTCTCCAGGAACCCGGCGACCTTGATGAACGGCGGCGGCGCGACGCAGTCGGCCAGCCGCTCCTCCAGCGGGGGCAGGGTGTCCGGGCTCGGCACCGCGGGCATCGCGGCCACGTCGTGGCCGATGCCGTCGATGCCCTCGGCGGTCAGCCAGGCCAGCGCCTCCGCGATCGGCTTGCCGTCCTGGGTGATGGACACCTGCACCGACTGGGCACGCTGGCCCGGGCGCAGCGTGCGCACCGACAGTTCGATCTCGCCGAAGCCGGCTGTCGACAGGAAGTGCACGGTCAGCGAAGCGGGCCGGGGGAGTCCGCTGTGCGCGGCCGCCGCCCGCAGCGCCATCGTGGCCACGTGGCCGCCGCTGGGGCCCCAAAAGGCCCACGCGGGTGACAACTGGGCCACGTATCGACCGTCGGCGCCGACGATTTCGGTGTCCACTGCGAAGTCATTCACCCACGAAGTATGACCGGCGGTGAATGGCGCTGTCCAGCGGATCGCACGTGCTTGGCGGCACCTGGAGTCGTCCGTAGCATGTGGCAATGCGATTTGACCGAAATTACCTCGAAGATCCGCACGGCTTCTTCGCCGAGCTGCGGGCCGCGGGCCCGGTTCGGCAGGTCGAGATGCCCAATGGCGCGCTGGTCTGGGTTGTCACCCGCTACGCCGATGTGCACCGGGCACTGTCCGACCAGAGATTATCGGTGAATAATGAGCACGCTCGAAGTTGGCCCGGCTTCGTGTTTCCGCCACAATTGAACGCCAATCTGATGAACATGGACCCGCCGGACCACACGCGGCTGCGCGGACTGGTCACCAAGGCGTTCACGCCGCGGCGCATGGAGGCCATGCGGGGCCGCATCCAGGAGATCGCCGACGAGCTGATCGACGCCATCTGCGAGACCGGGTCGGCCGACCTGAGCGAGGCGCTCGCGGCGCCACTGCCGCTGACCGTGATCGGTGAGCTGCTCGGCATCCCGGACACCCATCACGCGGCGTTCCGCGGCTGGCTGAGCACACTGCTCATGGCCGAGGCGGGCGCGGCCACCGTGGACGAGGCACGCCAGGCGATGACCGACATCATCCGGTTCCTGGTCGAACTGGTCGCGGACAAGCAGCGCAATCCCGGCGACGACCTGCTGACCGACCTGATCGCCATTCGGGACAAGGGCGACCGGCTGTCCGACAACGAACTCACCTCGCTGGTGTTCCTCATTTTCGCGGCCGGATACGAGACGACGGTCGGACTCATCGGCAATGCGGTCGTCGCGCTGATGGCCAAGCCGGACCAATGGGCGGATCTGCTGGCCGACCCGTCGCTGCTGCCCAAGGCCGTCGAGGAATTCGCCCGGTTCGACGGGCCGTCGCTGCTGGCCATTCGACGGTTCCCGATCGAGGACGTGGAGATCGGCGGCGTCACGATTCCGGCGGGCGACACGGTACTGCTGGCCCTGGCCGCGGCCAACCGCGACGAGAGCCGATTCGGCGACGCCGACCTGGATATCCACCGGACCGCCAACGCGCACGTCGGATACGGCCACGGAATCCATTTCTGCCTCGGCGCGTCGCTCGCCCGAATGGAAGGCGAGATCGCCATCGGCACCCTGCTGCGGCGCCTGCCGGATCTGCGGCTGGCCATTGCGGCGGCGGACGTGCGGTGGCAGCCGTCGCTGCGCACCAGGGTCGCCGCCGGAGTGCTGGTGACTTTCACGCCGACGCCCGCGCTTTCCCCGCAACCGGCCGGTGTGGCCCGCTAGTGCGGTGGCCACGAGCGTTTGCCGTGGTCGGCTGGTTCACGGCGTGGCTGGCGGTGGCGCGGGAAAGACGCTCGTACTGGACGTACTTGGTCTTTTCGGCGGTGCCGTCAGGCGCGTCGTGGGCCTGTCGAACGCGGTGAACGTTTGTGGTCGCCGCACTAGTACTACAGCCGCACCCGTTCAGATCGGTCTGTAGCTGATGGTTCTGACCTGCGGCGATAGCGGTGTACATCGTCGTCTTTGGCGTTCAATTTCGGTGCGTTCGCGACGACACGCCGCAGGGTGCGGCTGTAGTACTAGTCCGACTGAGAGGTGTTGGCAATGGGTGACGAGGTGCAGGCGCCGGTCGACGGGTTCGTCACCGGGGCGGGCGGGGTGCCGATCGCGTACCGCGACTACGGCGGCCCTGGCCGGGGTTTGGTGCTGCTGCACGGGATCGGCGGCAACATCGAGGCGATGGACCATTTCGCCCGGCGGCTCGGCGCGAGCCACCGCGTGGTGTCGATCGACGTCCGGTTCAACGGCCAGTCCGGCGAGGCCGACCGGTTCCGCTACCCGGACTGCGTCGGCGACGTCGAGGCGATCGCGGCGGAGCTCGACCTGGGCGAGGTCGACGTCGTGGGCCACTCGCTCGGCGGTGTGATCGCGGGCCACTACGGCGCCCGCCACCCCGGCGCGCGCGTGGTCAGCATCGACGGGTTCGGCCCGGGCATGACCGGCGAGGGGACGGCCGAGGACGCCGCGGCCGTCGCCGAGTTCGCCGACCAGGCCCGCGCGCGGCTCTTCGCGTTCGTGCCGCTGCCCGAGGAGGGCGACCTCGCGTGGAAGGAGTCGCAGGCGCAGGTCACCAGCCAGATCATGACCATGGTCGGCTACGCGGCGGCGAACCTCGACGCGGTCGTCGAGCGGTACTTCGTCACCCGCCCGGACGGCACCTTCCGCCGCCACCCCACCCGGCAACTCGCCGAGGACTGGCTGGACGACTGGAGTTCCTCCGCGTCGCGCAACATCCTGCAGCCCTTCCGCGACTGCGCGGGCGCGACCTTGCTGATCCGGTGTACTGAGACAGTCTGGCCCGCGGTGCTGGACGCCGAGTTGGACCGGTTGGCCGCGGACCGCCCGAACGCCGCCATCGTCCGGCTGGCGGCGACACACTTCGCCCCCTGGTGGTCGGCCTTCGACCAGACCATGGTCGAGATCGAGAAGTTCCTCGCCAACACGGCCGATTCGTAGGTCTGGGACCGGTCCCACACGTGCGGGCTACCTTTGCTCTAGGCAGTGTCTCGAAGTCCTGACCGGTCAATATCGGCAGTGATGCGCTGGTCTCGGCGTGTCGTTGATCAACGCTGCATCTGGCCACCGAGCAGGATCAGAAACCGCTGTCGCTGGTGCTCACCGCCGGGCAGCGCGGGGACTCGCCCCAGTTCCAGGTAGTGCTGGGCCGCATCCGGGTCGCCCGCGCGGCCGGTGGCCGCCCCCGCACCCGACCGGACCGAGTGCTGGCCGACAAGGCCTACGGATCCCGCGCCAACCGGTCCTACCTGCGTGGCCGTGGTATCCGGTGCACCATCCCGGAAAAGACCGACCAGATCCGCAACCGCAAGAACAAGGGCCGTGCCG
>NZ_JBQTHF010000043.1:0-29419 GCF_052390155.1 Actinokineospora sp.
GCCCGCGGCCTCCCCCGCCACGCGCCCCCTGGGCTGCCCGCGGCCGGGCCCCGGGGGGCGACCACCCCCCCCCACCTGCCCACGGCTGCGGGAAACGTGTTGCCACCGGGTTCGGTCAGCCGCCCGCGGGCAGTCGGTCGAACATCACCTTCAGCATCTCAAGGCCCAGTGCGCACCGGTCCACGGTCGCCGGGGCGAAGCCGGTCAGTTCCAGGACCAGACCTTGGCCGTACGGCTCGCTCGACCGGTTCCACGGCGCGGTGAACACCATGACAGCACACTCGGCCGGGCGCGGTTCCCGCCGGATCCCGGTGTTGCCCGCCAGGTCGAACGCGGTGTTCTTCGCCGTGCCGAGCACGATCTTGTTGGACTGCAGAACAGTGACGGACGTGCCGCCGGTGCCGCCCGCGCCGAAGGTGTAGTTGCACCGTGTCTCGTCGAACCGCGACAGCCTGGTCGGCTGCCCGGTGATCGTCTGGATGTCCTCCTTGGTCAGCAGGCCGCAGAGATCCACACCGTCGACCTTCTTCCGCACCGTGACGGTGGGGTTCTCCGGGGTGCCCGCCCCGGGCGCGGACGAGGACGAGGTCGCGGTCGAAGACGGCGATGCGGGGATCTTCAACACGGTGGTGGTCGAGCTCGCCGAACTGGGCCCGGCGTCCGGGGTACCGCTCACGGCGGAGCCGCAGCCTGCGAGCACGCCCAGCAACAGGACCCCCGACAGGACCTGACAAGTCACCTGTTTCATGGCCGGAAAGTAGCAAACACCCGGCAGGACGGCCACGCCGCGGTCGTGGGGACCGGTCCCCGGCGCCGCCGGATACCGTCGCCAGAGAACCGGCAACCACCGGATCTACGTTCGTCCAAGAAGGGTTACGAGGGACCGAAACCCCCGGCGGCAAGCCGTAGCCGAGACACCGCGCGACGAGGGGGCCCCTTGAGACCAAGGGCCCCCTCGCGCGGTCAGAAGACCTCGTAGCCGGGAGTGAGCGTGTCCCGCGGGTCGTAGCGCTGCTTCGCGTCGCGGAAGGCCGCGAACTTCGATCCGTAGTGCCGCTTCCAGTCCTCTTTGGACATCGGGAAGGCGCTGACCGGGTAGAGGGTTCCGCCCGCGGCGCGGACTCGCTCGTAGATCGCGCGGTTGTCGGCGATCATCCGCTCGACGACGGCGGGGTCATTCGGCGGGAACCGCAGCACGTTGAGCGCGAAGATCACATCCTCGGAAGGCGTGCGCAGCAACGGACTCGTGATGGCGCGCCTGCGCAGCGGCGACAGCGCGACGCGGCCGTACTTGCCGACGTCGGCCCCGGTGAGGCCGCTCAACAGCCGTTCGGCCTGGCTCTCCACCACGGAATCGCCGACATAGGTGGTGATCCACGGATGCGGGTTGGTCCACTCACCGGTGGAGCGGAGCAGAGCTTCCAACGGCGCCAGCCGTTGCAGGTACTGCAGGTAGGTGGGCGTGGAGAGCGCGGCGGCGGCGCGGTCGTCGGACAGACCGGCGAGCATCGCCGCGTCGTCGGGCGCGGTGCCGGTGAACAGCACGGCGGCGTCGAGGGTGTACTTCCAACCACCGGTCGGAATGGGCAGGACGGTGCCCTGGAGATAGTCGAACCTGCGGTCGGCGAGCAGCTTGCGCTCGTCGGCGAGCAGGGAGCGCAGGCTCGGGTAGGTCAGCGCGTAGCGGCGGGCGTGCGTGGGCGCGGGAATGAGCCGCACGGTGGCGCGGGTGACGATCGCGCACTGGCCGAGCCCGGCCCGCACGGCGTCGAACAGCGTGGCGTTGCGGTGCGGCGAGCAGGTGAGCACCTTGCCCTCGCCGGTGACCACCTCCATCTCCTCGATGATGTCGCTCTGCATGCCGTACCGGTACGTGGTTCCGCCGATGCCGCCGACGGCGATCGTGCCGCCCACGGACAGTTCCAGGTAGTCGGTGAGAACCGGCGGGGTGAGTCCGCGCGCGAGCGTGGCCGTGAGCAGGTCGCTCCACTTCACTCCCGCGTCGACGACGGCGCGGGTCGGCTCGACGCGGTGAATCCGGTTGAAGCCGGACATGTCCACCACGATGCCATCGTCCACTTGGGACCGTCCGTAGAGCGAGTGGCCCTGCCCGCGGGCGGCGACACGCCTGCCGGTGAGCCCCGCCCAGCGGGTCGTCGCGGCGATGTCGTCGGCCGAGCACGGCTCCAGCACGCCGATGGGCCTGCGGTGGATGATGTGTCCGAAGTCGTCCGCCGCGGCCGCGCGCGCCTCGCCGTCCCAGCGGAACTGCCCGCCTACCGAGGGAAGCGACATCGCGTCTCCCGCCGTCGAAGCGTCAGTCGGCACGGTGGCCCGCGTATCGGCGCTCGCGGCGCGAGCCGCCAGCCCTCCGGTGACGCTCAATGCGGTGGCGGTGAGGCCCGCACGGAGTAACGAGCGTCTGTCGGTCGCCATTGTCGATCTCCCTGGGCTCAAAAGGATCAGCAAGCGGCACCAAGCTACAGGGCGGAGCGGGCCAGATCCAGAGGGTGACGACGCCAAAAGGTTGTCCATCCGGCAACAATCTCGTCGTATCATTCGGCCATTCGGAACACGCGGAAACCGGGACACGGCGGAGAAACCATTGCGGACACGTCCGGCGCTGCTGATCTTGGACATGATTAACGATCTTGTCCATCCCGAAGGAAAAAAAGCCACCGATGGCTACTACGAACAGGTGAGCAGCCGAAACGTGCTGGCACGGACGGCCATCGCGCTCGATCGCGCCCGTGACCGCGACATTCCGGTGATCTATATCGTGGTGGGATTCTCGCCCGGTTACGCGGACTGGCCTCATGATTCGCCGCTGTTCCGCGCGCCGAGCGACGCGGACAAACCCACCCTGGGAACCTGGGGAACGCGAGTGCACGACGCGCTCGCGCCCGCCCCTGGCGAGTCCATTGTCGTCAAACGCCGGGTGAGCCCGTTCCACGGCACCCACCTGGACCTGTTGCTGCGCAAGCACGATGTGGACAGTGTTCTGCTGGCGGGGGTGGCGACCGACCTGGTCGTGCTGTCGGCGGCACGGGACGCGCACGACCGCGACTACGGCGTGACCGTGCTGGAGGACGCCACCGCGACCACCGGGCTGGCCCTGCACAACGCCGCGCTGCGGCTCATCGAACGCACCGCGGCCGTCATGACCGTCGAGGAAGCGTTGCCACTGCGGCAAGTTCGCGTCCACCTGGCACCCGCGCACTGACCTCAGCCGATCGACGCGCCGGTCAGCGCGGCCGTCATCCGGTCCAGCGCCTCGACGAGCACGGGCCGCGCGGCCGCGAACGAGATCCGCACATGGCCCTCGCCCGCGGGCCCGAACGCCGATCCCGGCACGACCGCCACCCCGGCCGCGCGCAACAGCCACCGCGCGAACTCCACCGAACCGCCCAGTCCGGTAGCCCGAATATCAGGAAAGACGTAGAACGCGCCATCCGGTGGCGCACACCGGATTCCGGGCATGGCGTCCAGTGCGGACAGCACCAGGTTACGGCGTTCGGCGTAGTCGTCGGCCATCTCCCGGACGCAGTCCTGGCTGCCGATCAGCGCCGCCAGACCGCCCCGTTGGGCGAACGACGCCGCGCAGCTCACCGTGTGCTCCTGGACCTTGAGCGCCTCGCCGATCAGTTCGGCCGGGCCCGCGACGTAGCCGAGGCGCCAGCCGGTCATGGCGTAGCCCTTCGAGAAACCGTTCACTGTCAACGTTCGCCCGGCACACTCCGGCAGGCTCGCGAGGCTGACGTGCTCGCGGCAGGCGAAGAGGATCTTCTCGTAGATCTCGTCGGTCAGCACGATCAGATCGTGCGCCGCCGCGAAGGCCGCGATCTCTTCGGCCTCGTCGCGGCGCAGTGCCCGGCCGGTCGGATTGTTGGGCGTGTTGACCAGAATCGCCCTGCTCCGCGCGGTGACGTGGCGGTCCAAGAGCTGCCGTGACAGCCGGAAACCGTCGTCGGCACGCAGCGGCACGTCGACCGTCCGCGCGCCGACGAGATGGGCCATCGACCGGTAGCTGACCCAACTCGGCGAGGGGACGAGCACCTCGTCGCCGGGGTCGAGCACCGTCATCAGCGACACGAACAGCGCGTGCTTGGCCGACGGTGTGACAATGATCTCGGTAGCCGGATCGACCACGATCCCGTTGTCGCGGGCCAATTTCGCCGCGATCGCCGCCCGCAGCTCCGGCAGGCCGCGGCTGGCTGTGTAGTGGGTGAACCCCTCGTCCAGCGCCGCCGCCGCCGCGGCCGCGATGTGCGGCGGGGTCGCGGCGTCCGGCTCTCCGCCGCCCAGATCGAGGATGGACGCTCCCCCGGCCCGCAAAGTGCCTACCAGGTCGTGCATCGCGACGGTCGCCGACCGGTCGAGCCCCGCGAACCGCCGTGCCGCGCGGGGAGGCACCAGTGGTTGCGACACTAGCTCCCCTCCTTGATCACATGCGCGGCGATGGCGTCGGCGTCGTACACGAAGTCGCCCCACAGGCCGGGGCGGTTGCTGCCGACCTGCATGAACCAGCGGGTGTGCTCGGTCGGGATACCCACGACGTAGAGCCCGGTGTCGACCGTCCCGTCCCGACCGACCGGGTGATACGGGCTGGTCGTGACGGCCACACCGCCCGTGCGGAACGCCTCCGGGCCCTCGCCGTTGACATAGTTGCTCCAGATTCCGCTGTCGCGCAGCCGTTGTGTGAGCGGGCTGAGGTCGCGGTCCAGGTCGGGGTCGGGAATCCGGGCGTCGACGATCACGTCGACCGGGGTCCGCGCGCCCGTCACCCGAGGCGAGGACAGGGTGAACCGGCCCAGCTCCGGGTCGCCCGCGAACCGCGCGTGCGGCCCGATCACACGCAGCAGACCGCAGTCCAGCAGGGCGATCACCTGACGCAGGCGGACCGGCGGCGGACCGGCGGCGAGGAACGCGCTGCGCGGGGCGTACCAGCCGATGAAGTCGTCGCGGTGCGAAGTCGGTGCCAGACCGGAGAAATCGGCGAGTTTCATGATGAACCCCCGGCAGTCCCGGATGACGTCCATCGCCGCCTTGAACGGCGAGTCGACGTTACCCAGGTCGGCCTCGCGCAGGTCCGCCCGCATCGTCGCGACGAGTGCGCGGTCGAACTCCGCCCGATCGGCGAACCGCCTGCCCTCGAACGGCCGGGCCAGCGCGTCGAGGTCGAGCGGGGCGACGCCGGTGATCCCGACCCGCCCGGCGATCGCCACCACATCGGGCGGCGCGCCTGTCGCGGCCGCCCGCACGACCGCGCCGGTGAACGCGGCGGCACTGTCCTCTCCAGACCGTTGGCGCAGCATGGTGGCGCAGCGCACCAGGTCCATCTCGGCCAGCAGCCACGGCAGCACATCGGCCCGAAAGTCCAGCGGCCCGACCGGCCGGGACCCGCGGATGTTGTCCTGGGTGAACAGCACGGCCTTGTACGAGTACCGCGGCGGCTTCTGGTTGCGGCCACGCGCGGGCAACGGCATGCCGCTGCGCGAACCGGCGACGATCACCGGCTCGGCCCCGCTGGGCAGGTACTCCAGGCTTCCGTCCGCCCGTTCGGTGAACCGACCGCCGCGGCCCAGGGTCAGCTCGGCCAGCACGTCGTAGAAGGACAGTCCCAGGCCGATCACGCCGACCGGGGTGCCCGCCGGGATGTCGCGAAGCGGCATGTCCGCCGCGGAATCCCCTCGGATGTAGCGCAAGTGGGGACGCGTGGCGGCGAAGTCGGCCAGGGCCTTCTCGGTGCCGGTCAGCGTCGGGGCGGAGTGGCCGGTGGTGAGCACCACCTGGTCGACCACCAGTTCGGTCCCGGTCGAGAACGTCAACCGGTAGCCGTCCGGGGTCCGGCGGAGATCGTCCACTCGGGACAGTGTGCGGACCAGGCTGACCGTCGCGGGCAAGTTCGCCTCGACGGCGGAAAGCAGGAACTGAGTGTAGCGGCCGTAGTCGGCGCGTGCGGCGTAGCCGTCCGGGGTGGCGTTCTCGGGATCGACGGTGCGCCACCACTCGTAGAGCGACGGACCGGCCCCGGCGCGGGTCGGACCGTCGTCCGGCACGCCGGAGAACGCGGAAACCATGCCCGCCACCGTGTTCATCAGGAACCAGTCGGGCTGGTCGGTCCGGTACACCCGGCCCGCGCCGACCTCGACCGCGTCGATCAGGTGGATCTCCACCGGGCGACCACTGCCGTCCTCGGCGAGCCGGGCGGCCAGCCGCTCCACGACGATGAGGCCGCGGGGGCCGCTGCCGACCACCGCGATCCGGTGTACCGCCTGGACCTTCGACGTGGACATGTCAGTCGCCGACCCGGCCCGCGACACCGTCGAGCCAGCGGTCCGCGTGTCCGGCCGCGGTCCGCGCGTCGCGGAAGGCATAGGTCTTGAGCAGCCAGCGGGTGCGGGCTCGTTCCGGGTCGTTGATCTCGACGTGGTCGCGGCTGTGCAGACCGTCCTGGTTGGCGAAGGTGAACAGGTCGCCGGTGCGGATGCGGTGCCGGGTCTTCTCGGTCCGCACCAGCGCGTTCTTCAATGCCAGCAACGCGGTCGTCGCCGCGAACGGCGCGTCCGGCGCGACCGTCGTGTGCGTGTCGACGTAGCGGATGCTGTGCAGGCGCTCGAAGATCGGGTGCCGCTCGGAGACCGTCAGGCTCGTGTTGTTGTCGCGCGAGAGGACGTCGAACGGCGTGATGAAGTACCGCTGCCGCAGGACTTCCCGTTCCTGCTCGGTCAGCACCGCCAGCAGGTCCGCGCCGCGGACGAAACTGGTGTAGGTGACATCGCCGTCCGGGCACCGCATGCCGAGCAGGGTGATGAAGTCGGCGCGCACCGAGTGGGCGGTGCGGTCGTTGTGGAAGGCCAGTTCACCGTCGCTGAAACCGGTCTGCTTGCCTCGGTAGCGGTTGATCGCGATGACGTCGGTGAAGAAGTCGCCGTTAAACCGGGTGGCGTAGGCCAGCAGCGGCGTGCCGACGAGCTGCCCGAACAACTCCAGGAAGGTCTCGGCCACGAACGTCGTCTTCTTGGCGTACTTGTCGGTGAGCGGGTCCTCCTGGTCGAGAACCGGCATGTCCGTGTCAAGTGGACAGTTGCGCAGGGCGTGCGCGGCGATCCCGGCGGCGCGGTCCGCGCGGATCTGCGCGGTCACCTCGCGCAGCACCGCGGGCACGGCGCCCCGGTCGACGACCGCCGCGACGGCCGCGGCGAACGCGGTCCGGTCGTGGTAGGGGTTGCGGCTGACGGTCTGCAGCGTCGCGCGCAGATCGTCGCGCTCGGCGTCGGTGAAGACGTGCAGAGGTTCCATGGACAGCTTCTCCGAAGGTGAGTACCAGGGCGGCGTGCCTCGATCAGTCGCGCGCCGAGGCCGCCAGTCGGGCGCGCAGTTCCGGGGTGAGCCGTGGACCAACGCGGTCCACCAGCGTCGTCATCTCGTAGGCGAGCAACCCCATCTCGCAATCCGGGGCGGCGAGCAGGGCGAGCAGCGCGCCCTCCCCCATGGTCATCAGGAACAGGTAGCCGTGATCCATGTCGACGCTGCTCTGGAGCACGGTTCCCGCGTCGAGACACCGCGCCGCCGCGTCGGTCAGCCCCGCGATGCCGCACGCGACAGCGGAAAGCTCCTCGGCCCGGTCACGGGGCAGCGTGTCCGAGGCGGCGAGCAGCAGCCCGTCCGAGGAGACCACGACCACGTGGCCGACATCGGGCAGCCGCCGCACGAAATCGGTGAGGAACCAGCCCAGCTCACCGGACTGGCGCGGATCGGCGACCGCCGCGCTTCTCTGCTCCTCGGGTAAGTCCGCTCGATCGTCGGCTGTGGACCCGGTCATCCGTCGCCCCATTCGCCGCGCGGTTCCGCGCCTGCCTCGGGCTCTCCGCTGCGCGCCCGGTGCAGGCCCTGCTGGAACCTCGACAGCCGGGCCCGGATCAGTTCCGGCGAACGCTGCGGCAACAACGGGGTCGACCCGGTGTCCTGCGGGTCGCGCTGGACCGGGGCGGAGCCGGGGATGAGGCGTTCTCGCGGCGCCCGCTTGGGCAGCCCGCTCGCCCCGACCGGCGCCGCGGGCGGACTGTCCAGTATGGACTGAACGTCCGGCAGGCTCGGTTCGGCCTGCCTGCTCCACGACGGTCGCGGCGGTCGCATCGATCCGGTGGACGTCCGTTCGCCGAGTGCCGCCGACGTGGTCGGGTCTGGCGGCCCGGAGGGAAACCACTGTGAGCTGCCCTTTTCGGGAATCGACAGGTGCCCGGTCAGCGCGCCAGCGGACGTGGACGACACCGCGGTGGAGTCGGACCGCCGACCGTCGCGGTTCCGGTCGCGCGGAGCGGGCCGTTCGGTGCGACGGACCGGCTGGGAGTGGCGCGGTTCGCTGTGCGCGGGCGGATCGGTGACGGCGGCCATCGCGGGCATGCTCCGTTCGACCGGCGCCACGCGCACAGTCTGGGAGTCCGCCTTGGGATACGCGGTCCTTGGCGCGGCTGCCCGGGCGGGCGGGATGGTCTGCGGTCCGGTGTGGACCAACGGGTCCGTCCGCGGGTCGGTGGCGTTCGAGGCCGCCATCAACTCGGCCGGGAGCGTCACGACCGCAGTGGTGCCCGCGTCGATGTCGCCGTGCAGCCGGACCCGGATGGCGTGCCGCTGGGCCAGTCTGGCAACCACGTAGAGCCCCATCCGCCGCGACAGCGAGACGTCGAAGTCGGGCGGGTTCGCCAGTTTCTCGTTGGCCTCGGCCAGTTCCTCGTCGGTCATGCCCAGGCCCTCGTCGGAGATCTGGATGGCCAGCTCCCCCGACCGGACGCGCGCCGAGGCCACCATCACCGCGGTGCCGGGCGCGGAGAACGTGGCCGCGTTGTCCAGCAGCTCCGCGATCAGGTGCACGAGGTCCTTGACCACCCTGCCCTGGACCAGCAGGTCGGGCATCGGCCGCAACTGCACCCGGGTGTAGTGCTCGATCTCCGACAGCGCGGACTCGACGACCTCGCTGACCGACACCGGGCGCGCCATGCGCTTGGCCAGGCCGCTGCCGGACAGGATCAGCAGACTCTCGCTGTTGCGCCGCATCCGAGCGGCGAGGTGGTCGAGCACGAAGAACCGGCTGAGCTGGTCGGGGTCCTGCTCGTTCTGTTCGAGCTGGTCGAGTTCGGCGAGCTGCCGCTCGATCAGCGCCTGGCTGCGCCGGGACAGGTTGACGAACATGGTGTTGACGTTGTCCCGCAGCACGGCCTGCTCGGTGGCCATGCGTACCGCCTGCTCGTGCACCGCGTCGAACGACCGGGCCACCTGGCCGATCTCCTCGTTGCTGAACACCGGCACCGGCGCGACCGCCTTCTTCGCCGCCTCCACCGGATTCGGGTCGGCGAGGATGCGCTTGAGCGTCTCCGGCAGGCGGGTCTTGGCCACCTCCAACGCTTCCTGGCGCAGCCTGCGCAGCGGGGCGAGCAGCGACCACGCGACGACGAGCATCATCCCCAGCGCGATCACCAGCATGGCAACGACGATCGCGGCGTCCCGCAGGGCGGCCGCGGTCGCGGCATCGGCGGACGCCGACGCCTGCGCGCGCAGCCCGGCGATCAGCTTCCGTTCCACCGCGCGGAGTTTGTCGTTCGCGGCGACGCTGGTGTCGTTCAGCACGGCAACATCGATGTCGAGTGCGGCCAGCGGGTCCGGGCTGATCAGGGCGGTCTGCACGATGCCCCGGCGCCGGTCGACTTCCGGCCCGCTGTAACCGTCGCTATAGGACTGTCGCTCGTCCGGTGTGGCCACGGAGGCGAAGTCCGCGATCGCCGCGTCGAAGCCCGCGTCGATCGAGCGTGCCCGGTTCTGCACGCTGTCCGCGCCGAAGTTGTTGCGCACGGCGGCGATCAGCAGCAGGGCGTCGAGCTGGGCGCCGCGTTCCTTGGCCTGACCGAGGGTCTGCACCGCGGAGCTCACCCGCGACGGCGAGCTGTCGCCGACCGTGGCCACCTCGCGGCCGAGCTGGACGAGCGGGTCGATGACGGAGTTGTAGTTGGTGAGGACCGCGAGGTCCGGGTAGATCGCGCCCTGCGCGAGGTTGCGCAGCGCGGTCAACTGCTTGAGCTGGTTGAAGCTCAGGTCGTAGCGGTCGCGGCCCTCGGCATCGGGAATGTCCAGCCCGGACAAGGAGTTGCGCAGGGTGAAGATCGCGTCGTCGGTCTCGCGGTACTGGGCGGTGACCTGCGGCCGGGTGTCCAGGGCGCCGTCGCCGGCGGCGACCCTGGCCACGACCAGCGCCCGCTCGCTCTGCAACTGGTGCACGACCTCGGTGATCTGCAACGCGACGTCGACCTGGTCGACGATGCGGCGGAAGTTGTCCGCGTTGTCGATCTCGGACTTCACCCGCAGGCCGCCGAAGACGACCGCGGCGATCGCGGGGACAAGCAGCACCACGGTCATCTTGGTGCGCAGCCGCCAGTTGCTCGGCCGCCACGGACTGTCCGACCGCGCCGTCCGCCGGGGCCGGTCGGTGTCCGAACGCGCCGATCGGGAGCGGTAGGGCTCGTCGTCATCCGTCCAGTCGACCAACCCACTGTCGTCGTCGGCGCGCTCTCCCTCCTCCCGCTCGCCGGGTACCTCGCGGGAGAACTTGCGCTCATGTCCGGGCACTTGGCGCGTCCTTCCGGGCGTCTGGTGGGGAGAACTGCGGACGAGATTCGTCGGACAAGCTAGTGGAGACAAGGTCGGCTGTCAGCGAGGAGCAACGGATTACTCCGGTTGGAAACGCGAACTTTCACGGTCGGTCACCTGTGCCGTCAAGGGGTTCCACGCCGGAGCCCGGGGACCGCACGGCCCGCCGAACGAATTCGACCACTGATCGTGAACCCCTGAACCCCTATCGCCAGACCGTTGTCACAGCAACGAGAACCCCTATTCCACAAGGTCAGGATCGGTGTACCGATCATGAACCGGTGCGGCCGGAGACCGCGAACTTGGCCGCGGGCGGTTAATCGGAACAGCAACGATCTCGCTGCGTGATCGACACCGCTTGACAGGCCACTAGAGTCACGACTCGCCGCGTGGAGCACTTTTTGGCGCGCCTCGGCCAATGAAGATCAAGTCAGCAGGACAAGGAGCAAGACGGTGATCCGACGCGGCGGTGCCCGCTCAGGCATGCCTCGACTGCGCAGGCTGTTCAGGACTACCGCCGCCGTCGCGGCCGTGGTCACCCTGACCGCGGGCTGTGGTCTGCTCGGCGGCTCGGCGTCCAGCGAACCCTCGGCCGACGGCAAGGTCGAGAAGGCACGGGTCAAGATCGCGATCATCCCGTCGACCGATGTCGCGCCGCTGTGGGTGGCGCAGAGCGAGGGCTACTTCGCCGCCGAGGGCCTCGAAGTCGAGTTCGTCACCAAGGGCGGCGGCGGTGACGTGATCACCAGCCTGCTCGGCGGCGACGTCGACTTCGCCTTCGCCAGCTACCCGCTTCTGGTGCAGGCGCAGCAAAAGGGCCGCGGGCAGGTGAACCTGAAGATCGTCGCGGACGCGTCCGCCGCCCGGCCGGACGCGACCGCCGTGGTGGTGGCCAAGAATTCCCCGCTGCGCAGTCCCGGCGACCTGCAGGGCAAGAAGATCGCGGTGACCTCGACCGGCAGCATGGCCGACCTCGCCGTGCTGGCGGGCATGAAGGCGGCCAAGGCGGACACCTCGGCGATCAAGTTCCAGCAGATGAAGTTCCCCGACATGCTCCCGAAACTGGGCAGCGGCGAGATCGACGCGGCGTTCCTCGTCGAGCCGTTCGTCTCCATCGCGCAGGCGCAACTCGGGGTCTGGACGGTGTTCCAGCCGATGGTGGGCAGGCTCGACGGCATCGCGCTCACCGGATACGCGGCGTTGGAGAAGACCACCCAGGAGAGCCCGAAGACGGTCGCGGCGTTCAAGCGGGCGATCGAGCGGGCGCACCGTGAGGCGAGCACCCGCAAGGGCGACGACGCGATCCGGCAGGCGCTTGTCCGCAACGCCAACGTGAAGCCGGAGATCGGCCCCGTGCTGCACCTGCCGTCGTATCCGATCACCACGGATCCGACCCGGCTCCAGCGGGTGCCGGATCTGCTGCACGAGTTCGGCCTGATCGCCGAACCGTTCGATATCAAGCCGATGATCATCGGCTGAGATGCGCC
Source organism: Actinokineospora sp. (assembly GCF_052390155.1). Taxonomy (NCBI): domain Bacteria; kingdom Bacillati; phylum Actinomycetota; class Actinomycetes; order Pseudonocardiales; family Pseudonocardiaceae; genus Actinokineospora; species Actinokineospora sp. Next base: position 12,129 of record NZ_JBQTHF010000043.1, read on the forward strand.
CGGCGGTACTGCGGCTCTCCGGGGCGGCAGGCGTGCTCGCCCTGTGGGAAGTCGTCGGCCGCTCCGGCGTGTTCCTCGCCGACTACTTCCCGCCTGCCTCCACGGTCTTCCCGCAACTGGTGGACATGTTGGGGGACAACGAATTCCTCCGGGCCGTGGTAGCCACCACGCTGTCCGCGGCGATCGGCCTGGCGATCGCCGTCGCGGTGGCGGTGCCGCTCGGCCTGGTGCTGGCGAGCACGCCGGTCGCGCGGACGGCGAGCCGCGCGGTGATCGAGTTTCTGCGGCCGATCCCGACCGTGGCGCTCGTCCCACTCGCCGTGGTGAGCATCGGCGGCGGCCCGGAGACCAAGATCGGACTGGCCGCTTTCGCCGCGGTGTGGCCGATTCTGCTCAACACCATGTACGCCTTCGACGAGGTGGAGCCGTTGCAGGTGGACACCGCCAGATCGTTCGGGTGCAGCCGCACTCGGGTGATCATGCGGGTCGCGGTACCCAGTGTGGCGCCGTTCGTGCTGACCGGCGTCCGATTGTCCGCCGCGATCGGGCTGTCCGTGGTGATCGGCACCGAGATGCTCACCGGTACCAGCGGCGGCATCGGCGAGTTCATCCTGGCCGCCGCGAGCGGGGCGACGCGGATGGACCGGGTGCTCGCGGGCGTGGTCGTGGCGGGCCTGCTGGGGTTCGCCGTCAACGCCGCGCTCGAAGCGGCGCACCGCCGGTGGTTCGGTTGGCAGCACTCAGGTGTGGAGCGCCCCGCGTGACCCCGTTCGTGGTGCGCTGGGGCGCTTTCGCCGTTCTGGTGGGGGTTTGGCAGTGGCTGAGCGCCGCGGCGTACCACCCGTACTTCCCGACGCCCGTGGAGATCGTGTCGGCCGCCGGGCGGTTGTGGTTCTCCGGTCCGGCGTCGAACGCATTCTTTACCCCGGAAGGGATCGACGGACTGCTGACCAGTCTCGGCCGAGCGGTCGGCGGCTGGGCCATCGCGGTGGTGATCGGCGTCTGCGCGGGTGTCGGGTTGGGATTGTCCAAGCGGGCCACCATCGCGCTCGGGCCGGTGTTCGCGTTCTTCCGGTCGCTGCCGCTGCCCGCGCTGGTCCCGGTGTTCGTCCTGGTGACCAGGCTGGGCACGGAGATGGTACTCACCGTGATCGTCTTCGGCGCGGTCTGGGCGGTGCTGCTGAACACCGTCGACGGTGTGCGCTCGGTCGACCGGGTGACCCTGGAGACCGCGCGGGTCTTCAGGACTCCCTGGCCGCGTCAGGTGATCGGCGTCATCCTGCCCGCCGCGGCGGCCAAGATCCTCGCCGGGCTCCGGGTCAGCCTGTCCCAATCACTGATCTTGCTCGTGGTCGCCGAACTGTTCGCGCCCAATGGCGGACTGGGCGCGCAGTTGCGCGACGCGCAGAACAAGTTCGACTTTCCCGCCATGTGGGCGGTAATTCTCATGTTGGGCGTCCTTGGCTATGTGCTGAACACCGCTCTGCTGTTGGTCGAGCGCCGAATGCCGCACTGCCGCCAGGGGCCGGCCAAGGCCGCGTGATCACCGGAGATCCACTTTTTTGTGATCAACTAAGGGCCGAGTTCGATCTGCAATTTGCCTGCTATACCGGCATTTCGCCCGATTGGCGCTATTGACCTTGACCCCGAGGCGCGGTTGGATCGGCGAGGCCGTTGTGGATAACGGGGATCCCCGAACGGACTACCCGATCGGCCACCTCGGAACGAGAGGTCTATTTCAAGTGGACAGTGGTACTCCGGCGCAACCCGCAGCCAGATCGCCCATGCCCGGCACGGTCGACGTCATCGATTGCACCCTGCGCGACGGGGAGCAGACGCCGGGAGTGTGGTTCACCGTCGAGGAGAAGGTCACCCTCGCGCGATTACTCTCCGACGCGGGCATCCTGGTCCTCGACGCCGGATTCCCCGCCTCCTCCGGCGCGGACATCGAGGCGATGCAGGCCATGCGGCACAGCGGACTGCGCGCCAGCATCGGCGCCACCGCGCGGCCGCTGCGGCACGACATCGCGGCCGCGGCCAAAGCCCAGGCCGACGAGGTCTTCCTCTTCATGCCCACCAGCGATCTCCGGCTCCGCGAGACCCTCGGCATCACCCGCGACCGGGCCGCCGGGATCATGCGGTCCGGCGTGGACGAGGCGCTGGGCGAGGGCATGGGCGTCAACATCGTCTTCGAGGACGCCACCCGGGCCGACCCGGAGCACATGGTGCGCCTGGTCGACGAGGTGTGCCTGCCGGGCATGGTGTCGCGGCTCATCCTCGCGGACTCGGTCGGCTGCGCGCACCCGACCAGCATGCGCGCCCTGGTGCGGACGCTGGCCGAACGACTCGACCCGGGCATCGACATCTGCACCCACGCGCACAACGACTACGGCCTGGCCACGGCCAACACGCTGGCCGCGATCGAGGCGGGCGCCCGCGCGATGACTTGCACCGTCAACGGAATCGGCGAGCGCGCGGGCAACGCGGACCTGGCCGAGTGCCTTGCATCACTGACGCATCTGCACGGCGTCGAGCACGGCGTCGACCCGACGGCGCTGCCGGAGCTGTCCCGCTATGTCGAACGGATCAGCGGAATCCACATGAGTGCCACCAAACCCGTGACCGGGTTCAACGTGTACCGGCACGAGTCGGGCATCCACGTCGACAGCATGCTCAAGAACGTCCGCAGCTACGAGGTGCTGCCGCCGTCCTGGGTCGGCACCGAGCGGGCCTACGTGCTTGGCAAGCACAGCGGCACCTCGCTGATCAGACACCTGCTGGCGCACAAGGTCGACGGCGTCAGCGCGGGCCGCGACCTGGACGACGACACCGTGCACCTGCTGCTCGACCGCGTGAAGTCCATTGTGGACACTCTGGACAAGTCCGGGCACGAGAGCGCGTTCCGCGCCAAGGAAGCGTTCACCTCGGCCGCGCTGTCCGGGGTCGCCGCGGAGGTCGTGTTCGCCGAGTACCAGCGGCTTCCGGCGAAGGGGCAGGCGTGAGCGAACCAGCGTCACCGGGCGGCCGCGGCATGGGCGGGCGCACGATCAGCACCAAGGTGATCGACGCGCACAGCGTCGACGACGACACCGCGGGCGTGTTCCGCAAGGTGTGGGTCGACGCCGTGCTCGGCCACGACGCGACCACCGCGCTGCTGATCGACGACTTCGAGCGGCGCGGTCTGTCCATCTGGGACCGTGACCGGGTGCTGCTGACCAACGACCACTTCTCCCCGCCCGCCACCGCGGAGCGCGCGGACATCTCGCACAAGTTCCTCACCTTCGCCCGCGAGCAGGGTGTCCCGAACCTGATGCTCGACCGCGGCATCTGCCACCAGCTCCTGGTGGAGCACCGGCTGTGCCAGCCGGGCGGACTGGTCGTCGGCGCCGACAGCCACACGATCATGGCGGGCGGCATGGGCACCTGCGCCACCGGCATGGGCGCGACCGACATCCTGTTCACCCTGGCCACCGGCACGACCTGGCTGCGGCTGCCGGAGACGATCGCCGTCCGGTTCCACGGCGCGCTGCCCGCGCGGTCCAGCGGCCGCGACGTCGTGCTGGAACTGCTGGCGATCCTCGGCGAGAGCGGCGCGCAGTACCGCTGCCTGGAGTTCCACGACGAGTCCACGACCCGGCTCGCGCAGGACGACCGGTTCGCCATCTCGAACATGGCGGTCGAGATCGGCGCGAAGTTCGGCGTCTTCGTGCCGGACGAGGTCACCGTCGACTACTGCCTCGGCCGCGACGGCACGATGCTGGGCACCCTCGTCACCCCCGACCACGACGCGGTGTACGAGCGCGTCATCGACATCGACCTGACCGGCCTCGGCGCGCGGGTGGCCAAACCGTGGTCGCCGGGCAACGTCGTGCCGATCGGCGAGGTGGAGCCGGAGCGGATCACCTCGGCGTTCATCGGCTCGTGCGCGGGTGGCAGGCTCTCCGACATCCGGGACGCCGCAACGGAAGTGGCGGGAAGGCAGATCCACCCGGAAGTACGGTTCGTGGTGATCCCGTCGTCGGTCGAGGTGTTCAAGCAGGCATTGCGCGCGGGCTACGTCGAGACGCTCACCGAGGCGGGCGCGCAGTTCAACCATTCGAGCTGCGGCGCGTGCGGCGGGATCGACAAGGGCGTGCTCGGCGGGAACGACGTGTGCGTCTCCAGTTCCAACCGCAACTTCCGCGGCCGGATGGGACATTGGGAGAGCCGGACCTACCTGGCGAGCGCGCGTACCGTCGCGCTCGCCGCGCTGCACGGGCGGATCGGCCCGGACCTCTACGAGCACGGAGCCGCCGGATGAACGAGATCACCGGCCGCGTCTGGCTTTTCGGCGACGACATGAACACCGATGTGATCCACCCGCCCGCGTTCTTCAGCCTCGACCCCGAGAAGGTCAAACGCGGCCTGTTCCACGGCTACGATCCGCGGATCCAGGCCGAGGTCGCACCGGGCGACATCTTCGTGGCGGGAAAGAACTTCGGCTGCGGGTCGAGCCGGGAAACGTCGATCCGGGCGATCAAGCTCAACGCGGTCGGCGCGATCGTCGCGGTCGACTTCGGCCGGATCTTCTTCCGCAACGCGACGAACAACGGGTTGCCCTGCCTCACCTTCGCCGATCCGGCCGACCTCGCGGCGCTGCGCCAGGGCGTGCGGATCACGGTGAATCCGGTCAAGGGGACCCTGGTCACCGAGGATGGCGTCCACATCGGACTGACCATCCCCGGTGAGTTCATCCAGGAAATCTGGGCGGCGGGCGGATTGCTCAACCTGCTGCCCGGGTGATCACTCGGCGACCGGGCCGTCGGTCCACAGGTCGCGGGCGAGGCCGCGGCGGTGCTGCCACAGGGAATTCTTGTCCCGGAAGCCGACGATGCCCGCGTACTGGTCGGCGTCGGCGACCTGCCAGGCGCCGTTGACGGCGCCCGTCAGACCTGCCGACAGTTTCTCGAACGCCTGCGCCGTCTTGAGATCGGCCTCGATGCCGCTGTCGATGATGAACTTGAGCTGCCGCACCGCCTGCTGGTTCTTGCTCAGCAGCACGCCGACCAGCTCGTCGACGGCGGTGTCGAGCAGTTCGTCCGCGACGACCCGGTTCCACAGGCCGAGTTGCGCGGCCCTGGCCGCGGGATGCAGCGCCCCCAGCAGGTTGACCTCCTTGGTCATCCGGCGCCCGATCAGCCGCGCCATCCTGGTGGTGCCGCCCCACCCTGGGGTGATGCCGACGTCGACCTCGGGCATGCCCCACTTCGCGCTCGCCGCCGCGACCACGAAGTCGCACGCCATGGTGATCTCCAGGCCGCCACCGACCGCGTAGCCGTCGACCCGCGCCACGGTGACCTTGTCGAGCTGCTCCAACGTGTCGGCCATGTGCTGGTAGCCGGTCACGCGGCGCATGACCTCGTTGGCGTTGCCCCAGCGGTGCATCTCGGTGATGTCGTCGCCCGCGCAGAACGTGCCGCCCGCGCCCTGGATGACGAGCACCTTGGCGCTTGTGCTGTCGCGCACCCGTTCCAGCGCGTGGATGAGTTCGTCGGACAACCGGATGGACAGCGCGTTGCGCGCCAGCGGCCGGTTGAGCGTGATCCGCGCGATCGGCCCGTCCTCGGTGAACACCAGGTGCTCGTAGGGCGGGGTGACGCGGTGCGCCGAGGGAGCGGGCGCGGCGGCGGTCTCGATGTCGGTCAAGGCGTCTCCTTCACGCGGGCAGGCGCAGACGCAGGATCGCGTCGCCGGTCAAGGTGCTGACGTAGAGCGAGTTCCCGTGCCGGACAACGGCACTGACAGTGTCCACACGCGACGGTGGGCCCGCGAAGTAGCGGACCGGGCGACCGGCCTGGTCGAGCGCGATGACCGCGCCGCGGCCGGGCTTGCCCTCGGCGATCCGCTCGGGGCCCGCGACGGCGGTGGCGGGCAGCTTCGCGATGATCCGCTTGAGTCCGGGCCGCGGGCTGATCCGGTCGAGGGTGGCGTCGCGGCCCTGGTAGAGCCCGACCCACAGCACGCCGTCCGCGTCGTAGCGCATGTTGTGCGGGAGGCCGGGGAGGTTCTCGGCGAAGGTGTCGATCCGCCCGGCGTCCGGGCCGGTGAGCCACAGCCGCGCGATCCGGTACCGGTACTGGTCGGCGACGACGAGGAACCGACCGCCCGGCTCGATCGCGTTGCCGTTGGCGAAGGACAGACCGTCCACCACGGTCCACGCCACGCCGGTGGCCGGGTCGAACGCGACCACGCGGCCGTAGTTGTTGGCCTCCAGCGCCTCGAAGACGCCGTTCCAGACCCCCGGCCGGTCGCTGCCCTCGCTGAGGTAGAGCGTGCCGTCGGCGGCCTCGCTCACGCCGTCCGGGCGGACGAACGGGCGGCCGTCGATGGGCGTGCCGAGCGGCAGCAGCGTGCTCACCTGGCCCGCCGGGCTCACCAGCAGCAGGCCCTTGGACCAGTCGCAGACGACCAGGCTGCCGTCGGACCGCAGCGCCATGTCGACGGGGCTGCCGCCGGTCTTGGCGTGGTCGACCACGCGCGGGGTCTTGCCGGTCACGTCGATCCTGACGATCCGACCGTCGCCGAAGCTGCTCGCGAACAGGGTGCGGCCGTCCGGGGTGAGCACGAGGTCTTCCGGGCCGCTGACCTGCCCGGCGGCCAGGATCTCGGCGTCGGCGAGCGTCCGGTTCGGCGCGAGCACGCCCACCATCGCGGGGGCGGGCGGGGGCTGCCAGCCGCGCGGGTCGATCGGGGACGGCGCGAGCAGGAACGCGGCGAACCCGGCGACGGCGACGATCGCCCCGGCCAGGACCAGCCACGTCCCCACGAACAGCCCGGCCAGGGTGGCGAGGATGCCGACGAGGCCGACGCCGAGCAGCAGGGGGTAGCGGTGGGCAGGCGCGGGCTCTCCCACCTGCGGTTTGTAGTGCGTGTGGACGGGCGCTGAGTGCGCTCGGGACCTGGTCGTGGGCACGTCGACTCCTACTGGGTTTACTTTTACTACTGAGTCACTGTAGCGGGTCGGTAGTAAATTGCAACTCAGTCGGGCCGGCCTAAACTCGCGGTCGTGGCGGACACCAATGGCAAGGACTCGGCGGGGCGCGACCCCGACTCGGTGGCGGCGGCCTTAAGTCAGGTGGGCGACCGCTGGACGTTCCTGCTGCTGCGGGAGGCGTTCTTCGGCGTTCACCGGTTCGTGGACTTCCAGCGCAACCTCGGGGTCGCCCGCAACCTGCTCTCCGAGCGGCTCGGCCAACTCACCGCCAACGGCATCCTGGAGCGGCGGCTCTACCAGACCCGGCCGGAACGGCACGAGTACCGGCTCACCGACAAGGGCCGCGACCTCTTCGGCGTCACCGTGGCGATCATGCGGTGGGGCGACCGCTGGCTCAGCGACACCCCGCCGCTGCTGCTCACCCACGCCGAGGACGGCGGCGCGGTCGAGCAGGAGCTCCGCTGCGCCGACTGCGGCCAGGTTCTCACCGCCCGCGATGTCCGCTACGCCCACACGAACCCGCCCTAAGTGTCCACACGGGACAAACCGTGCGCCACGTCGGGCGGCGCGATCAGCTCGACGCGACGATGATCGAGCTGCGCACCGCCGGTAGGACGCCGAACCGCGGTGCGAACCCGGACGAAGGAGTCCCGTCATGACCGAGCCGCGGTACGACGACCTGACCGCGATGTTCATCAACTGCACGCTCAAGCGCTCACCCGAGTCCAGCCACACCCAGGGGCTGGTCGACGTGAGCGCGGGCATCATGCGCAAGCAGGGCGTCCGGGTCGACGTGGTGCGCGCGATCGACCACGACATCGCGACCGGGGTGTGGCCGGACATGACCGAACACGGCGCGGCAAACGACGAGTGGCCCGCGCTGTACCAGCGGGTGCTGGCCGCGGACATCCTGGTGATCGCGGGCCCGATCTGGTTGGGGGACAACAGTTCGGTGACCAAGCGGGTCATCGAACGGCTCTACGCCTGCTCCAGCCTGCTCAACGAGCAGGGCCAGTACGCCTACTACGGGCGCGTGGGCGGCTGCCTGATCACCGGCAACGAGGACGGCCTGAAGCACTGCGCGATGAACGTGCTCTACAGCCTGCAGCACCTGGGCTACAGCATCCCGCCGCAGGCCGACTCCGGGTGGATCGGCGAGGCGGGCCCTGGTCCGTCCTATTTGGACCCGGGCTCCGGCGGGCCGGAGAACGACTTCACCAACCGCAACACCACGTTCATGACCTGGAACCTGCTACACCTGGCCCGGCTGCTCACCGACGCGGGCGGCTTCCCGGCGCACGGAAACCAGCGCGGCGAATGGGACGCGGGCTGCCGGTTCGACTTCGAGAACCCGGAATACCGCTGACCGTCTCGGCTACCGCCGCCGGTCAGTCGGCGCCGCGCCAGGTACGCCACAGGGCCCGGGCAGGCCGCTCCTTGGCAGGGACCGGCCGGCTGGGACCGGTCGCCGGGGAAAGCGGTTATCTTCGGCGGCCTTCGGCCGGGGCGCCCCGCCGATGGAGCGAGGGAGTCGGGGATGGTCATTCGCTCGAAGGGAGTCCGCCGCGCGATCATCGGCGGTCTGGCCGCGGTACTGGTGACCGCGGCCCTGTCCGGTTCGCCGACGAACGCCGCGCCGGGTAAGCCGGGCGCGAGTCCGGCGGCGTGCCTCAACGAGCAGGAGGCCGCCTTCCTGAAACTGATCAACGACTACCGCCGCAAGAACGGGGTGCCCGCGGTGGCGGTGAGCAAGGCGCTGAACGAGGCGTCGTACCTGCACAGCAAGGACATGGCCGACAACGACTACTTCGACCACGACAGCGAAGACGGCCGCTCACCGCAAGACCGCATGGAGGACCGGGGCTACGACACCGACACCGCCACCGGGGAGAACATCGCGGCGGGCTACGAGACCGCGAAGAAGGTGTTCGAGGCGTGGCGCAAGTCATCCGGCCACAACCGGAACATGCTCAAGCGCGACTACAAGGTGATCGGCATCGGGCTCGCCAAGAACGGCTCCAGCGAGTACGGGGAGTACTGGACCACCGACTTCGGCGGTGACGCCGACGCGGCGCCGAACTGCGGGTCGAGCTAGACCTGGGGCGCCACGGAGTCCTCGTCCGGGCGGGTCGCGCGCTGGGGAGGACCGCTCTGCACCAGGCGGGTGGCCAGGTGCAGGGCCAGGCGTTCGTCGGCGTCGTTGAACTCGACGGTCAGCAGGGAGCGGATGCGGTCGAGCCGCTGCAGGACGGTGTTGCGGTGCACGCCGAGCACGGCGGCCGCGGCGGTGGCCGATGACTCGTTGTCGAGGTAGCACGACAGCGTGTGCACGAGCTGGCCGGAGGCGTCGGCGACGGTGAGCGGACGCAGCAACTGGTGGGCCAGGTCGTGTTGCAGGCTGGTGACGTACCGGTTGGCCAGCAGGCGTTTCACGTTGTCGGTGCCGATGTGCTCGACCGCGCCCGCGGTGTTGCGCGCGCTGGCGAGCAGACCCGCCTGGTGCGCCTCCCCCAGCGAGCGGCGCAGCCCGAGGGTGCCCTCGTCGGCGGTGCCGACGCCCGCGCACAGCCGCAGCCCCGGGTAGTCGCGCTCGGCGTCGAGCAGCGCCCGGTGGACCGACCGGAGCAGTTCGGCCTCGGCGGCGACGTCCGGCGGGGACTCGGTGGTGGTCCACAGCGACCAGCCGTCGCCGTGGGTGATCGGGTCGGCGGGCAGGCCGTGGGCGAGCAGGCACTCGTGCAGCCGGTCGCGCATGGCCGCGGCGGCACTGCCGCGGCGCGCCATCACATGGATCGCGGTGTGCCAGCCGCCGAGGCGCCAGCCGACCGCGGTGGCCTGCTCCACAACCGGTCTTCGCGGCGACTCGGCCTCGTCGAGCAGCCGGGTCAGCAGCGCCTCGTGCTGCTTGCTCTGCCGCTCCAGGCGCACCGCGGTGGTAGCGAGGTAGGCGACGAACGCCCAGGTCGCCACGCCGAGCGCCTGGGTGGCCGCGCGCACCCGGGCCGCGGGCGACACCGGCACCAGCGCCACCAGCCACAGGTTCGCCGGCCCGCCCGCGGTGAGCTGAACCGGTTGCGCCACAAGCAGATCGTCCTCGCCCGCCGAACGCACCCAGGGCGCCGGGCGGGCCGCGGACAGCCGGGCGGTGGCGCCGTCGACACCGAGCAGCGCCTCGGCGGGCAGGTCGCCCGCGAGCACCCGCCCGGCCGGGTCGACCAGGCCGACCGGGTGGCGCAGCGTGCGGGCCAGCACCCGCACCATCTCGTCCGGGTCGGCGCCGACGCTGCGCAGCCGGTGCGCGACGACGCTGAGCATCCCCCCGTCGCCGACCTCGGGGTCGCGCACGAAGCGGTCCATCGCGGGCACGAGCTGGTCGGGCTGGGCGTGGTCGACCAGCACCAGCGCCACCCCGGACTTCTCCGCCAGCGACCGCGTGGCCAGCGACAACGGGCTGGGCGGCCGCTGCAGGACGAGCCCGGCGGCCTGGCGCTGCGCGGCGAGCCGGATCGCCAGGTCGGTGCTGACGTCCTCGGCGCGCAGGTGCGAGCGGCCGAACACGACGAGCGCGAACGGCGACACCTCGGCGACCGCCGACGCGCCCGGGGCGGCGGTCACCGAGCTGACCAGCGTGCTCAGCGCGCGCTCGGTGGCGAACACGACCTGGTCGGTGAAGAAGCCGACGGACAGCAGATGACTGAGCATGACCGACATTGCCACCGCTCCTCGGTTCCGCGCGATCTCAGGCCGCGCTCACGACGCTCGGTGATCGACGTTCGCGCGATAGGTCGGGTGATCAACAGCCGGATGGGTGACATACACGGTCACGGTGCCGGCCGAGATTTCCCTTCCACTTCTGGACAACGACGGACTCAGCCCCGTGGTACGGGTCGCTTTAGGACCACTCGTTCGGCCGATCGGCCAGGCGTCCATACACGATCACCCAGTGTGTTCGCAAGGTACCGTTCGGTCGGTGGCGGGGCCGTAGTCGATGTCGTAGCCGAACCGCCGGGGGCCCGCGGCGGCGAGGCCGTCCGGCAACCGCCACCGGGGGTCCGCGGGCAGCGTGAGCACGTGCACGTGCTGCCCCGGTTCGAGGTCGCGAGAGGACACCGGCAGCCATGACGCGGTGTCCACCACGCAGATCAGGTCCGGCACTGTCACGCTCACCAGGCCGTCCTCGGAGGCGACCAGGTTGCCGTGCTGGAAGTCCAGCCGCAGCGTCCGCGCGGACTCGGGCGCCTCGACCGTCGCCGTGCCGCGGACCCCGCCGGTCGCCGAGTCCCGCGCGACGTGCGTGACACAGCCGGTGAACAGCGGCCGGACCGCGGTCGGCGAGCGGCCGCGCAGGGCCGCGCCGAGTCCGAGGCAGTCGCGCAGCGCGCCCTCGGCCGCCAGCCTGGCGCACTGGGCGCCGGTCATCGGGTACGCGCCGAGCACCACCGGGCCCGGCATGGCCGCCGCCGCGGCCGCCGCGAGCCGGTGCGCGGCGGTGTTGTCCGCGGTGCGCACCGCCACCACGTCCGCGCCGCCCACCAGAACCGGCTCGGCCACCAGTCCGCCGAGCGCGAACAGGGTGAGGTCGACCCGGCCGAAACCACGGCCCTGGCCGTCGCCGTCCACACACGACAGGCCCAGCACGGCGGCGACGTGCACCGCGGCGAGCGCGCCCGTGCCGCCCGCCTCGATCGGGAGTACCGCCGCGCAGCGCCGCCCGGCCCGGTCCTCCGCGGCCCGCACCAGCGCCCGCACCGCGCCGTCGCCTGGCCAGTCGAGTCCCGCGTCGCGGACGTCGACCGCGAGCACGAGCGCGTCCGGGGCCAACTCGGCGGGCGCGACCAGCCGCACCGGGCCGTGGCGGGCGAGGGCCGCGCGCACCGGCCCCGCGGCCCGCCAGGGCGCGGCGGCCCCGGCGGCGAGCACGCCCGCGCCGTGCACGAGATCGTCAACCAGCCCCGCCTGGACCTGATCCACCGGCGCGACGCCCCACCGACGACGTCGGCCGCGGGCCGATCCTGACTCGGGCACCGCTCAGATCATCCCCTCGCGCATCGCGAACGCGACGGCGTGCGCCCGGTTGCGGAGCTGGAAGCGGCTCACCACGTCGTGCAGGGTGTTCTTGATCGTGCGCTCGGAGTAGGACAGCTCCTGGGCGATCTCGCGGACCTCCATGCCCTGGGCGATCATCCGCAGCACGGCGGCCTCCCGGTCGGACAGTCCGGTGAACCGCAGCCCCTTCGGCGCGAGCACCTGGTTCTGCAGCCGGTTGACCTGGTCGAGCAGCCTGCCGAGCAGCTTCGGCGAGAGCACCCCGCCCATCCCGGCGGCCTGGCGCACCGCGGTCACCAGCCGCTCCGGGGTGGCCTCGGCGCGCGCCACGAGCCCGCACGCGCCCGCCTCGATCGCGGCGAGCAGCGCGCTGTCATCGATCGCGGAAAGCACGCAGATGATCTGCCGCAGGCCCTGGCCGCGCAGTTCGCGGACCAGGCGCAGCGCGGTGTCGTCGACCACGTCGCTCACCGCGACGCACACCACTTCCGGCTCCTGCGCCGGGTGCGACACGAGGGTGATCTCCGGGCGGGCGCGTAACTGCGAGCTGACGCCGGTCTCCAGGATGGGGTCGGTGGCGGTCACGTAGACGGGGATGCGGTGGATCATCGTCTCGCCCCTCGGGCTCGGTGGTGTGCGGTGTCACAGTCAGTCTCAGCGACTGACTCAACACACACTCAACGTGACCGAACGTGACTGAGACGGGTGACGTCAGCGGACCAATGCCGCAGTGAATACCCCGGATGGAGTACATGCGTCACGCGCGTTGCCACAGGTGACCGCGAGCGTGACCAGCTCACCGGGTGCCACCAGCGGTGCCTGGGTGGGCCGGAAGACCAGCGCGTCGGTGCCGTCGCGGTCGACGTCGGCGAGATCGACGGTGGCGAGCACCCGCGTGCCGTGCCGGATCTGCACCTGGCCGACGTCGGCGGCGGGGTTGCGCAGCACCACCGAGGTCACGCGGTGTCGCGGCCCGGGAGGCACCACGTAGGAGAACAACTGCGGCCCGCCGCCGACGCCCGGGAACGCCTGGGCGCGGATGGTGAACGTGGTGTTGACCGCCGAGCCCGCACCGCCGCCACCGCCCCCGGAGGAGTTGTCGGCGCCGCCCGCGCCGGTCGCCCCGGCCGCGCGGGCGGCCCCGCTCGGCGACCCCGCGGTGGACGGCACCGGCGTGCTGCTCGGCGGCACGGACGAACTGGACGGCGTCGACGTGGGCGTCGCGGTCGGCGCGGGACCCGCGATGGACACCGGCCGCTGGCGCAGCAGCGTGGTCACGATGACCACGATCAGCAGCAGCAGCGCCAGCAGGATGGAGAACAGCCAGAAGAACCGGCGCGGGATCAGCGGACTCTGATCGAGCGCGGCGTCGATCTCGATCGGCTCGCTCGCCGGCACGATCACCTTGACCTGGAACGGAAGGATCCGGTTCGGCCCCTTCCAGAAGTACTTCTTCGGCCGGGCCAGCACCCGGACGAAAGTCGCCGTCCCCGGTTCCAGCCGCGGCGCGTGCGGCCGGATCTTGAACGTCAGCCGGTTGTCCGGGTCGGTCGCCGTCACCTCGACGCCGTGCTGGTGGTTGCCCAGGTTGTCCACCGCCAGGGTGTGCCTGCCCTTGCGCCGGGTGTAGGAGGTGACCGGCACGATGCCCGCGTCGACGTCGGTGAACGGCTCGACGGTGACCATGCCCTCTTGGACCACAGAGCCCGCCGGGTCCTCCCGCGAGGCCACCTGCAACGCGAACGGGTGCTCGCCCGCGAGCACCTCCGAGGTCCGCGGCGGCGCGAACGTCAGCTCGACGGTCACTTCCTGATGCGGCATCAGGTTGACCCGGCCCGGCTTGACCTCGGTCCAGTCGTCCACGTCACCGCGCACGGTGAACACGAACTGGTCGACGACCGCGGAGTTGTTGCGGATCAGCACATGACAGCGCGCGGCGCCGCCCGCGGCGACGGTCACCGCGGTCGAGCGGAGCATCGCGCTGACGGCCATGGATCCCAGCGTGGCCGGACGCGGGCGCGCCGTCAGCGCGGGTCCAGCCAGTTCCGGGGCCACCGAATCACTGACCTCAAGGGCAACGCGCCTGCCCCAGGCGCCCTGGACAGGTACGCACATCGGTGGCCCGGTAGTGCTGTGCGAGTTGCCCTGGCCAAGTTGCGCCTATGGGCGTTTTGCCCCGTGACACCGGGCCCGGCGGTCGCGACACTGCGCCGGTGTCCCCGCATCCGGTCAGATCAGCGCGCGCCGCCTCCCGGGATCGCACCCCCGGGACGGTGCGCCGGGAACACCTGATCGCGAAGCTGGACGCGGTGTCGGCGGCCCGGCTGCGGCTGGTGGTGGGGCCCGCGGGGGCGGGGAAGTCCGTGCTGCTGCGCCAACTCGCCGGGTATCGGGCCGAGCAGGTGGTGGTGCACTGTCCGGTGGGGACGGACCCGGCGGCGTTCGGCCGGGAGCTGGTGGCGGCGTTCGGGCCGGTGCTGCCCTCGGCTGCCAGTGATGTCGACGGGGTGCTGGCGGACCTGGCGCGAACGGACCGCGACGTCGTGGTCTACATCGATGACGCGCACCGGCTGGCGGGTGGTCCCGGGGAGGCCGTGCTGGCCCGGTTGCTCACCGACTCGGCGCCGGATGTGCGGTTCGTGGTGGCGACCAGGGACGCCCGGGTGCCGGGCACCGCGGCGGTGCCGGGCGGAATCCACCGGATCGGCTACCGCGACCTGCGGCTGCGCACGTGGGACGTGGAGGAGCTGTTCGAGTCGGTGTACCGCAGGCCGCTCTCGCCGGAGACCGCGGCGGCGCTGTGCGCGCGGGTGGAGGGCCTCCCGATGGCCGTGCGGCTACTGCACCTGGACACCATGCTGCTCGCCCCGCACGAGCGGGAGGCCGCGCTCGCCACGCCGCTGGCCGGGTCGGAGCGGCTCACCGAGTTCCTGTCGCGCGAGGTGCTCGGCGCGCTCCCGGCGCCGCTGCGGGACTTCATGGTCGACGTGAGCCCGCTGGGCGTGCTCGACGGCGCGCTGTGCGACGCGGTGCTGGACCGGCGCGACAGCGGCGACGTGCTCACCGAGCTGGCGGCGCGGCAGGCGCTGACGTTCCGCACGCGGCCAGGCGGGTCGACCTACCGGTTCCACGTGCTGCTGCAGCAGTTCCTCGAACAGCGCCTCGCCGAGCACCGGGGGACGCATCTGACCAGGCAGACCTACCACACCGCGGCGACCCACCTGGTCAGCGCCGGGCACTGGGCCGAGGCGTACCGCTGCTACGCCCGCGCCGACGACTGGGTGGCCACGGCGAGCGTCCTGCACCGCTTCAGCGCGCACCGCGGCGGGCTGCGCGCGTCGGCGTCGGTGCCGGGCACGCTGCTCGACGACGACCCGTGGATGGCGCTCGCCGAGGCCCGGCGGCTGCGCGGCGAGGGCAGGCTGGCCGCCGCCCACGACCGCTATCTCGACGCCGAGGACAAGCTGCCCGACCCGCGGCTGCGCTGGCAGTGCTCCCTGGAACGCTCCGGGATCGCCAGGTGGATCACCGGCGGCGACGGCGACCCACTGGTGGACGACGTGTCCAGGCACCTGGCCGCCGCCGTGCACGGGCATCCGGCGAAGCTGCTGGCCCGCGCGGTGCCCGCGGCAGGCCCGGACTGGGCGCTGGGCCGGGCACTGGCCGCGATGCTCGACGGCAGGCCCGACCAGGCCATCGCGCTGGCCGAGCCGCTCACCACGGACCCGACGACGTTCGTCTCGCTCGCCGGGCGGCTGGTCGTCGCGGTGCTGGAGGCCACGACGCACTCGCGCGGCACACTCGCCCGGTTCACCGGGCTGGCCACCGACGCCGAGGCCACCGGCTGGCTGTGGCTGGCCAGGATCGCGCGCGCGGGCACCGCCCTGCTCGACCCGGAGGCCTGCACCGACGCGCAGGCGATCCTCGACGAGTGCGAGGAAATCGGCGACGAGTGGGGGGCGCTGATCACCGCGAGCCTGCTCGCGACCGGCCTGCTGCGCGCAGGCAGCCAGACCACGGCAGGCGTGCTGTGCCGCGCGGTCTGGCGCGCGCGACGGCTCGGCGCGCGGGTACCGGAAACCTGGCTGCGCCTCGTGCTCGTCGACGAACTGGTCCGGCTGGGCGACCCCGACGCGAGCAACGAGCGCGCCGAGTTGGACCGGCTGATCAAGGCCACCGTGCTGGACCGCGCGAGCAGACACGGCACCGAACTGGTTGCCGCGCTGCGCGTCCCGTCCGCCACGAACCGGCCGCGGCTCGCACTTGCGCAACCCGTGCCCGAGCCGGAGCCGCCGGTGGCCGTGCGCTGCCTCGGCCGCTACGAACTGGCGGTCGCGGGCACGCCGGTCGACCTCGACCCACTACGCGCCCAAGCCCGCCGCGTACTGCGGGTGCTGTCGATGCACTACGGCCAACCCCTCCACGAAGAGCGGCTGGTGGCGGCACTGTGGCCGGACGCGCCGCTCAAGCAGGCCAAGCACCGGTTGCAGGTCGCCATCTCCAGTTTGCGCGCGCTGCTGCGGACTCACCTCGCGGGCATGGGCGAGTTCGGCGTGATGCGGCACGGCAGTGCGTATCTGTTGCTGCTGCCGCCGGGGAGCACAGTGGACGTCGCCGACTTCGCCGCCGCGGTGCGTCAGTGGCGCGATAGTCGGCATACACAGGACCGTCCGACGGTGCGCGCGCTCGGGCATCGGGTACTCGACCTGTATCGGGGAGAACTACTCAGTGAGGAAGGACCCGCCGAGTGGGTGCTGGCTCGGCGTGAATCGATGCGGGGGGAGGCGGCGGGGGTGGCCGCGGCGTTGGCCAGGATCGAGCTGGATCGGGGGGATGTGGCGGCGGCCATTGAGGTGTGTGATCGGGCGTTGACGATTGATGAGCTCGACAATCGGCTGTGGGCATTGCTGGCCGAGGCTCGGCGGCGGAGCGGGAATACGGCGGCGGCGTTGCGGACTCAGCAGGCTTATCGGGATCTCCTCGCTGAAGGGTGAGGGGGCGCGGGAGCGCGCATAGATTGGTGGGGGCGGGGCGGATTTATGGTGTCGCGTCTCGCTGTAAGGGCGGCCCCCTTCTCGGAACGGTGGCCCTACCGACCTGACTTCTCTCTCCCACAGCTTTCTCCACCTTGCCCCCCACTTCTCCCACACTCCGCCCCTTCCCTCACCACCCCTTCCCTCACCACCCCTTCCCTCACCACCCCTTCCCTCACCACCCCTTCCCTCACCACCCCTTCCCTCACCACCCCTTCCCTCACCACCCCTTCCCTCAC
>NZ_JBQTHF010000044.1:0-5920 GCF_052390155.1 Actinokineospora sp.
GTTTATGTAAGGTTGGCTACCTTTTTTTTTTATCTGAAAAATTATATAAAAGACGCGTATGGCACGATTCAGATCGAAATACGCGACGGAACGGTGGCCGTATCGGTTCCGGGGGTGGTGATTATTGATGAGGTGGATGCGCATCTCCACGTTTCCTGGCAGAAGCGTATCGGCGGTTGGTTGAAAGCGCATTTTCCGAAAGTCCAGTTCCTGGTCACCACGCACAGTCCGTACATCTGCCAGGCAGCCGATCCTGGCGGTCTCATTCGGCTACCTGGCCCGGACCAGGACGAGCCGCCAATGGTCGTAGGACAGGATCTTTACGAGCGGATCGTTTTCGGCAGTGGCGACGACGCTGTGCTGTCGGACCTGTTCGGGCTCGACACGCCGTACTCCGACCGGGCCCAGTCCCTGCGGCGCGAACTGGCGGACCTTGAGGTCGCGGTCGTGACTGACACCGCCGACGAGACACAGGAACGTCGCTACGAACAGCTCCGCGACCTGCTGACCAGTTCACCGGTCGCCAGGGTCGGCGAGATCGCCGCCAGGCTCGGCGACAACGGGACGAGCGGCGCTTGATTCCCATTGTCCGGCCGGAGTTGGCCCCGAGCGTCACCAGCCGCCTTGCCGAGTTCACTGCCAGGATTGCCGCCGCACCGCATCCCCAGGCATCCGTGGCACGCACGCTGTGGCGCGCCAGTGGCCCGACGCGCGATGTGATCCGGCAGACATTGGCGGCCATGGCTCCCGGCCGACAGTTCTGCATGTACTGCGGCGACAATCTCGGCACCGACATCGACCATTTCGACCCGCTGTCGCGCGCCCCGATGCGGACTTTCGACTGGCTCAACCACCTGCTCGCTTGTTCCTTCTGTAACAGTCATTGCAAACGCGACGTGTTTCCGCTGGACGAGCATGGTCGCCCGCTACTCGTCGACCCCACCAGCGAAGACCCGTTCGATCACCTGGTCCTCGCGCTGTCCGTAGGCGAGTACCGCCCCAGAAACGGGTGCGTCAAGGGCAGCACGACAATTGACGTGTTCGGGCTCAACCGTCCGCTGCTGGTGCGGGGCAGGCTGGATGCGCGGTACGTCGTCGGGCTGATTCTGCGCGACTGGCGGCGCGCTCGGGACCGGCGCGACGAACCCGCGATGGCGGCGGCGCTGCGGTCGATCCGCGAACAGTCCTGCGCCGACGTGTGTCAGGCGATGGTTCGGCAGGCGTCGAGTCCACGGGCACGGGTTGTGTTCGGCCGGGACTACGACCTGGTGGAGTTGTTGTGTACTCCTCAGTTGCGCACCGCGCTCATTGGCTGAACTCACGTTTCCCCACCAACCCGCCATCTGGCAGGCTTGAGGGGTGTTGCGGCTTGCAGGAGCGCGGCTGCTCGACGAACGGGACGGTCAGGCGGTGCGCGCGGTGCTCACCGCCGACCCCGTGGCGTCCTGCATGGTCGCGTCCAGGATCGAGTCCGTCGGCCTGGACCCGTGGCGGCTGGGCGGCGAGGTGTGGGGCTGCGACATCCGGGGCCTGCGCACCGTGGGTCGCCTCGACGCGCTCTGTTTCGCCGGACCCAACCTGATTCCCTTACGCGGCAAGCGATCCGCCCTGCGAGCGTTCGCCGACCGGGCCCTGCGCCGCAGGCGGATGTGTTCCTCGATGGTCGGCCCCGCCGAGCAGGTGCTCGGGCTGTGGGCCGAACTGGAGTCCGACTGGGGCCCGGCCCGCGAGGTGCGCGACGACCAGCCGCTGATGGCGATCTCCACCTCGCCCCAGGTCGCGCCGGACTCGCTGGTGCGGCCGGTCCGTCCCGACGAACTCGACCGCTATCTGCCCGCCGCGATCGCGATGTTCATCGAGGAGGTCGGCATCGACCCGCGCGCGGGCGACGGCGGCACCAGCTACCGCGCGCGGGTGGCCGAGTTGATCGCGGGTGGCCGCGCGTTCGCCCGGTTCGAGGGCGGCGACGTGGTGTTCAAGGCCGAGATCGGCGCCCTGTCGAGCGCGGTCGGCCAGATCCAGGGCGTGTGGGTGCACCCCGACCGACGCGGCCACGGCCTGGGCAGCGTGGGCACCGCCGCCGTGGTGCAGCGGCTCGTGGAGAACATGGGCCGCACGGCCAGCCTGTACGTCAACGCCTACAACGCCCCCGCCCGCGCGGCGTACGAACGGATCGGCTTCGCCCAGGTGGGCCAGTACGCCACCATCCTGTTCTGACCCGGCATACTGCGGCCGTGCGCGTCTCCCTCCGTCGTCCCCTGGCCGTTCTCGCCGCCGTGGTCGCTGTGCTGCCGTTGTCCGCGTGCGGTGTGTTCGGTTCCGACCCGAGCCCGGACGACGCGGCCCGCCAGTTCCTGGCCGCGTTCGCGGGCGGCGACACAACCAGCGCGGCCCAGCAGACCGACTCGGCCGAGTCGGCGAAGGCGCTGATGGACAAGGTGCGCGGCGCGCTCAAGCCTGCCACGGTGATCGCCCAGGTCCAGCGGGTCGAGGCGGCCGAGTCGACCGCGAAGGCCACGTTCCAGATCACCTGGGACCTCGGCCGGGGCAGGCTGTGGTCCTACGACAGCACCTTCGAGCTGCGCACCGAGGACAGCGCCTGGAAGGTGCACTGGGCGCCGACGGTGCTGCACCCGAAGCTCACCGCCCAGCAGACCGTCGCCGTGCAGGACGCGGAGCCGGAGCTGGCGCCCGTGCTCGACCGCGACGGCGAGCCGCTGCTGGCCCCCGAACGGGTGATTTCCGTGCTGTTCGAGCCCGCCAAGGCGGGCGACGCGAACGCGATCGCCGGGCAGCTCGCGAGCGCGCTGTCCGGGATCGATCCCGCGATCACCCCCCAGAGCATCCTTGACGGCGCGGCGAAGGCGGGCGCGGCCTACCAGGTCGTGGCGCTGCGCGACGCCGACTACCAGAAGGTCCGCTCGCTGATCTACGAGCTGCCCGGCGTCCGGTTCACCGCCGCGTCGCGGCTGCTGACGGTTGACAAAAAGCTGGCGCCGACCCTGCTGCCCGCCATCCGCAAGCTCGTGGAGGAGCAGGTCGAGGGCAAGTCGGGCTGGCGGGTGCACACCGTGGACGGCGCGGGCGCCGAGGTCGAGGAGCTGTTCGCCAAGGCGGCGGAGCCCGCGCAGGCCGTGCGGTCCGGGTTGAGCAAGCAGGCGCAGAACGCGGCGCAGAACGCCATCGCGGGGGTGCCGACGCCCGCGATGATCGTGGCCATCCAGCCTTCGACCGGCGAGCTGCTCGCCGTCGCGCAGAACGCGCCCGCCGACGCCGAGGGCCAACTCGCGCTCACCGGTCGCTACCCGCCCGGCTCGACCTTCAAGATCGTCACCGCGGCGGCGGCGCTGAACTCCGGCAAAGTCACCGCCGACACCCCGCTCGGCTGCCCGGGCACCACCGTGATCGACGGGCGGCAGGTGCCCAACAGCAACAAGTTCGACAAGGGCGTCATCCCGCTGCACTCGGCGTTCGCCTTCTCCTGCAACACGACCTTCGCCGAGCTGGCCGTGACGATGGCGCCGGACGAGCTGACCTCGATGGCCAAGAAACTGGGGCTGGGCGTCGACTTCGTGCTGCCCGGGGTGACCACGATCACCGGGTCCGTGCCGCCCGCGACCGGCAAGGTCGAGCGCGCGGAGGACGGGTTCGGCCAGGGCAAGGTGGTCGCGAGCCCGTTCGGCATGGCGATCGTGGCGGCCACGGTCGCCTCCGGCTCCGTGCCCAAGCCGGTGCTGGTGCGCGGGTCGGAGACCAAGATCGACACGACGCCGGAGCCGGTGCCGGTGGCGGTGTTGGGGCCGGTCAGGGACATGATGCGCGAGGTCGTCACGGCGGGCACGGCAGGCGCGCTGGCGCCGCTGCCGGACGTGCGCGGCAAAACCGGCACCGCCCAGTTCGGCGACGGCACCCGCTCGCACGGCTGGTTCGTCGGCTACCAGGGCGACCTCGCGTTCGCCGTGCTCATCACCGACGCGGGTGAGTCCGGCCCGGCGGTCCAGGCCACATCGAGGTTCCTGGGCGCCCTGGGCTGACCTCGGCGTCGTAGGGTGGGGGGCATGTCCGTGCGTGCCCCCTTGCTGCCCGGCGAGCAATCGCCCCGCCGCCCCGTGCCCTCGACCATCGCCCGTCCCGAGTATGTGGACCGGCCGGCGCCCGCGAAGAACACCGACCCGTGGGTGCAGCCGCCGGAGATCATCGAGGCCATGCGGGTGGCCTCGCGCATCGCCGCGCAGGCCCTGCAGGAGGGCGGTCGGGCGGTCAAGCCGGGCGTCACCACCGACGACGTGGACGCGGTGGTGCACGAGTTCCTGCTCGATCACCGCGCCTACCCGTCCACCCTGGGTTACCGGAAGTTCCCCAAGTCGTGCTGCGTTTCACTCAATGAGGTGATCTGCCACGGCATCCCCGACTCGACGTTGATCGAGGACGGCGACATCGTCAACATCGACGTCACCGCGTTCATCGGCGGCGTGCACGGCGACACCAACGCCACGTTCCTCGCGGGCGAGGTGCGCGAGGAGGCCCGGCTGCTGGTCGAGCGCACGCACGAGGCCACCCTGCGGGCGATCAAGGCGGTCCGGCCGGGCCGCGCGCTCAACGTGATCGGCCGGGTCATCGAGGCCTACGCCAAGCGCTTCGGCTACGGCGTGGTGCGGGACTTCACCGGCCACGGCATCGGCCGCTCGTTCCACAGTGGACTCGTCGTGCTGCACTACGACGAGCCGAGCGTCAGCACCACGATCGAGGCGGGCATGACGTTCACCATCGAGCCGATGATCACCCTCGGCGGCATCGACTACGACATCTGGTCCGACGACTGGACGGTCACCACCAAGGACAAGAGCTGGACCGCCCAGTTCGAGCACACCATCCTGGTCACCGACACGGGCGCCGAAATCCTTACCGTGCCCTAGCCATGTCGAGCAACACCTCCAGCACCGCGACGGCCACCGGGCGTGGGTTCGTCGCGGTGGCCAGGTGGTGCGAGTCGAGTTCGCGCGCCGGCCAGCCCTGCGCGCGGGCACTGGCGAGGTCGTCGGCGTAGGCGGCCGACAGTGCGACGTACCCGGACGGGCCGGTCCACTCGACGCTCGGGCAGGCCTCCTTGAGGAACGCGATGGGCACCTCGGGCGCCTCGTCGGCGATCTCCGCGCGCAGGGCGTCGTCCGGCACCAGTTCGGGCAGCGGGTCGGTGTCGAACCAGTGCTGCCAGCGGGGGAGTCGGCCGTCGCGGCTGAGTTCGCGCAGCCGGGTGTACACCTCGGTCGGCACAGTGTCGCGCCAGCTCCGCCCGGGGGTCGGCAGGCCCGCGTCGAGGTAGACCAGGCCGCGCACGTCGTCCTCCAGTTCCTCGGCGAACGCGGGCAGCAGCGGCCCGGCGCCGCTGTGCCCGACCAGCATCACCGGCCCCACCAGCGAGGCATCGGACAGGGCGTCGGCGAACGCGCCGATGAGCCGCTGGTGCACGGGCGGCGCGACCACGCTGGGCCGCAGGTCGAGCAGGACGGCGGGATGCCCGAGCGCGGCCAGCGCGTCGGCGAGCGGGCGCAGGCTGGCAGGCCCGAGGAACGGGCTGTGCACCAGAACGGTGGTGACGGGTTCGGCGGGCATGACGGGATGATGGCAGTCCGCCGACGCGGCGGGGGAGGGGGCGCGCGGATGGCGGGCGCGTTGTTGATCGCCGGGACGACCTCGGACGCGGTCAGTCGGCGACCTCGTGGCGGAGCACTTGGACACCGAGGCCGTGCCGCGCCTGATCGAGCACGGCGCCCCCGCCCCCTGGCGCGTCTTAGTGGGCATTTTGAAACTCGGGGCTGGTCACGGATGTGGATCTTCGGGCGTGTGGTGGCCCTGAACGGGGCGAGCTCCTGGTAGATGGGTGGTTATCGACGCCATTCCATCTGCCAGGAGCTCGCGT